>JALUWC010000506.1 GCA_027019885.1 Geoglobus sp. | reverse complement strand
CAGCTTCAGCTTCCCCCTCAACGCTCATTTTATCAGTTTCTACATACTGAATCAGGATAATCCAGAGGTTGTTAATTCCATTTTATGCTTCTCTTTATCCACTCTTTCTCTCCATACACTGTCCTTACAACTATGCAAACTCCAGCAAGAATCAATCTTACCGCTAAAACTTCCTTATCTGCCACGCCATACAGGTCTGCCTTTATATTTAAACACGCCATCTTGAAAGGGTTGAAGAGATAGAATTCAGATATCCGGGGAAGCTGTTTCGACGTCATAAAACTTTTATAGTCTGTATTACAGATTGATTCTCAGATGAATTACATGAGTGTTTACAGCATTCGCATCCCACCAGAAATTAAAAACGAAATGAATAAATTAAAGGGCGAGATTAACTGGAGCGAGGAAATAAGGGAATTCATAAAGAGTAAGATCGAGGAACATAAGAAAAGAAAAGTCTTGCAGGAAGTTGTAGCTTACATTCAAACCCTTCCAGAGGTGCCAAAAGGCACAGCACAAAAGCTCGTGAGGGAAGACCGTGATCGTCATTGACTCTTCTGCTTTTTCAAAATTTTTGATGAAAGAGGAGAACTGGGAAAGAGTGGTTCCCTACCTCGACCCAGACTTGGAACCTCATGCAGTAGACTTGCTAATCGTGGAGGGGGCCAATGTAATATGGAAATACGCTGAAAAGTACAGGTGGATAACGAGGGAACAGGCTTTTGGACTTTATGAGCAGATGATGAAGCTTGTGAAAGGAAGAGTAATAGTTGTAGAGCCAAGCGAGAAGTATCTTGAGGGAGCTTTGGAAATTGCCATGGAATGTGGCATTCCCATTTATCATGGTTTATTTCTGGCACAGGCGAGGGTTCTGAAGGCTGAGTTAATCACCAGTGATAAAAGACAGGGAGAGGTGGCGAAGGAGATAGATGTGGATGTAGCATACATTGAATGAGAAATTTTTGTTGCCTCACCTTCCCTTCTTTTAACATACCAATCCCAAACTTTTGGAATTAGAGCTGCCACTGCATATACAAGTAAAACGCCCAGGTTGTGGAGATCACCGTGATCTTCTGGAGAGAGAAATGCTGTAGAGGGATTCTTTTCTCTGCTGAAGAGAAGGACAAAGAGGTTCTGGAATAGATTTCCTTTTAATAGTTCATTCGATTCTGTGCAGAGCTGGCTGGAGAGTTTTGTTGCCATTTATAATGTGGGGGGGTTATCTTGACAGTCTCCCTTTTGTGTTTATTCTGACATTGTTTTAAAAAGATCGCTCGACTGTCCGAATTGCCTGTCTGTTATTGTGACCATTCCAGCATCACTGATCAGATAAGCAGCAGAAAAGCAATCAAAAACCTGAAACTGAAGGGCAGAATCTGAAAAAACTAAATTTACCCCGCGAAGTATCCATGAGAAGGCTTTTTGCAAAACATTTATGAGTGATTGTTTCCAGTTTGTATTTGATGAGTGAGGTTGTGTTGAGAAGGAGTGATCTTGAGAATTTCCTGAAAGCAATTTCTAAGATAAAGGATGAGATTGAAGCAATTCAGGAAGAGCTCGAAATACTGCTGAATGACGATTTCGTGAAAAAAATTGAGGAAGGGTTGAATGACGTAAGAGAAGGAAACATTTACAGCCTGGATGAGTTCAGAAAGGTTGTAAGGGAGTAGAATGGACGTTGCATTTACAAAACGCTTTCTGAGTGATGTTAAAAAGCTTAAAAAGGATCTGAGAGTTGAGCTTGAAAAGGCCATTGAAAAGATCCTGGAACATCCTCACGCCGGAAAACCTCTGAAGCATTCATTCAAGGGATGCAGATCGGCAAGAGTTGGTAAATTCAGGATAATATACATGGAGGAAAAGGGCAAAATGGTTTTTGTGGCATTTGAGCACAGAAAAAAGGCATACCGGAAGTAGTAATCTGCGTAAGAACATCGAGATCATCGTCACCGCAAACACGATCCTCGTTCTTCTTGCAATTTTTTCGGTGTGTGGTTGCCTCATTCAATATCCGCTCAACCTCCTCAACTGTCTGTGCTTTAATTCCCAGCTTTTTGACGTCCTTAGCAGAGTAAAAGCCTTGCAGCAATCATCCAGAAGAAGAATCTAAAGCCAGCATTATGAAGAATGAGTTTTTGTAAAGAGGATCTCTTGCCTGACTGAGAATTCTTTTAGGCATCTTTCCAGTTGTTTTTGTTACTGTTTTTTAAAGATTGCTGAATCCTCCAGTTTTATCCCTCGCAACTTCTCTAACTCAAAGGGTCAAGCCAAAGTTCGTGATAACTCCAAAATTCCCGTAAGTGCAACACAACCGGAGCTGAAAGGTGGACGAGATGACAAAAAAGAGGCCAAACCTCAGTTCTCACCACCAGATGCAATTGTAGGCAGTTAAGAGATAATACAAAGTAAGTTATAATCGATCGTAAACTTTTTCTCTTTTGTCTATTTTGAGAACGGCTATTATTTTACTATCCCAGTCGATGAAAATAACGATTCTGTACAGTCTTCCAACCCGAACTCTATGAAATTCCGTCCCTTCAAGTTTCTTGATGTCAAGAGAAAGGGGATTTTCTCTTAAAGTTCTTAAAACTGATAAAATCCTCTCTATGTCGTTCTTGGGCAGTTTATCCAGAAATTTCTTAGCTTTTGGACTTAGCCTGACTTTGAAGCTCTCTTTCGATCTCTTCAAGTTCGATCATCTCCAGTTTCCCTTCTCTGTATGCTTTCAGGTCATCTTCAAGTTCCCTTAACTCATCTTCGCTCAATTCGTCGAAAAACTCCTCTTCGATCCTTTTAAGCCTTTTATCCATCTCATTGAGCTTGTTCTCTATTCTCTTCAAGATTTCAATCACTTCACTCATCACTTTACAAATTATTTTAGCAAAATAAAAACCTAACCATCAACCCATCATTAAAATAGGAGATCCGATCCTTGAAAGTTCAATCTCCCTGTAAAACGCAACCTCTCTTGAGCAGCTAAAATACCTTAGGGGAACAATGAAATCGAAATTAGAAGGACAATAATCATTAAATTTTCAGAATGAACCGCAACCTATTTATGCAACCAAACTAATAGCCAACTGGTGGTAAAATTGGCAAAAGTCAAAATAGACAAATTTGGCAGAATTCTAATTCCAAAGGAAATAAGGAGCAGTCTGGGGATCAGGGAAGATACAGAACTTGAGATGGAAGTAAAAGATGAAAAAATTTTGATAAGGCTTAAGGATTACAATCTCGAAAAAAAGGTTGAAGAACTCATGAGCTATCTCAAAAACAACGCTCCAAAACCTTTTGTTAGCGATGAGGAGGCTGGAGAAAAGTGGTATTCAGCAGAGTTCAGCATGAGAAAGATAGGATTGAAGGAGTAGTTGATGTTGGCTTAATAGTGATCTCACACTTTGAAAATCCGGCAAAGAACCGCGCTCTCGAATTTTTAAAGGAGGTTCTGCTCTGGAGAAAGAGATGTCTGATTCCCGTAACAGCTTTCCTCGGAGCATATCACATACTCACCAGCTATCTCAGGGTTGAGAGGGTTTCTGCTTACGAAGCCTTAAAAAAGACTCTCGAAACAAAATCTCCAGCGTTCTATACTGACATGAATGTTGATCTGGTTATAGAAGCTCTGACAAATGCAATGGGTTACAGAATAGAATCCTGGGATGGCTATGTTGTTGCTATCACCAAAGCCCATTCGGCCCCTATAATTTATACGGTGGATAAGAAGATGAAGAAAAGAGTAAAAGACCTGCATGTGATTAACCCGATTCCCGAAGATGTTTTCAGGGAGTACAACGAATGGCTGGAGGAGAGCATTCAGCTTGGCAAAATTCAATTGCGATAGATGATTTCATCAAGCATCAATCATAATCCTTTTAACCTCTCGTGATGTATTGAGAAACATGAAGATAATGAAGTTCAGGGTGACAATAGAAGTGGACGAAGATGGCATGTTCGTTGTTCAGTGCCCTTCTTTACCAGGATGCATTTCTCAGGGGAGGACAAGGGAGGAAGCGCTGGAAAACATAAAGGATGCGATAAAAGGATATCTTGAGAGTCTGAAAAAGCATGGTGAACCAATTCCTGCTGTTGAGGAGGAAGTGGTGGAAGTAATTGCCTAAGCTTCCAATCATTTCTGGCAGGGAGCTTGTAAAACTTCTTGGAAAAATTGGTTATGATGTTGATCACCAGACAGGAAGCCATATAATTCTGCGTCATAAAGAAACAGGGAAAAGGCTGACCGTTCCAGATCACAGAGAAATCTCAAGAGGGACACTGAGGGCAATAATTAAACAAGCAGGAATAACACGAGAAGAATTTGAAAAACTCTACCGAGATAAATGAATTCAGCAGGGTTATCAAAAAGAAGTTAAGGTTCTAAGTTAAGATAAATCAATTTTCTGAGATTTATTCAAAAAGTTGCCAAAAGATGTGCAGGAAAGAGTTGGAAAGAGAATACTTAGCTTAGCAGAAAAGCCATATCAAGGAAAACCCCTTCACGGAAAACTAAAGGAATTCTCGCTTGTTGTTGGAGATTACAGAGTCGTTTACGAGGTTAGAGGAAATACTGTTTATCTGTTTGCAGTAGGACATAGGAAGAAAATATACGAGAAGCTGGAAAAGTTTTGAATGTTGATATATAAAACATAATTCGGCATCTTAATCTATCTGCTCAAAAATCTCCTCTAAATCCCTCCTCAAATCAGTCTTCGGCTCAAACCCTAATTTCTTAGCCTTGGATATATCTGCACAGGATCTTCTTATATCTCCCGGTCTGGACTTATCAAAAACGGGCTTACCGTTGATGCCGGCAATATCCATTATTATTTCAGCCAGCTCTAGAATAGAAATTTCCTTTCCTGTTCCAACATTATACGTTTCTCCATTTTCTCCTCTCTTTAAGGCTATCTCTACAAAATCGACTACATCTCTAATGTGGACAAAATCTCTCGTCTGCTTCCCATCCCCGTAAATCACTGGAAGTAGTTTCCGCTTAACTATAGAAATAAACTTGGCTATAACACCTGAATAGGGATTGTTTGGATCCATTCTTGCCGAGAAGACGTTAAAAGGTCTAACTATTACGGTGTGAATTCTATCGGAGAAAACCCTGCAGTAGTATTCCCCAGCAAGCTTGCTAACTCCATAGGGAGAAATCGGACTCTTTGGATGTTCTTCGTCAATCGGGACGTATTTGGGGTTGCCATAAACCGCAGCTGACGAGATGTAAACGAATCTGTCAGTTCCATAGTCAGAGCAAGCCTTTAAAAGGTTAATCGTTGCAATAACGTTATTTTCAGCGTCATAAACCGGATCATTCCAGCTATTCTCAACAGAGACCTGAGCTGCTAAATGAATGACAACGTCTACACCCCTAACGATCTCTCTAACAAACTCGTAATTCCTCAAATCACCCTGAACAACAAGATCTTTCAAATCTTTAATCGGGCAGGGCTTTAAATCTACTCCGACAGCATTGCATTCATCTGCAAACCTCCCCAGAACGTACGAGCCGATTCGTCCTGATGCACCAGTAACTAGAATATTCATAAGTATCTATTTATCAGTCAGACTTATGTCGTTTTCGAGCCAGAGAGAGTTTCGCGAAATGATAAAAGCTTCAGATTGAAGGGAGAAGTTGTTGCTTAATCTACTTTAGGAGAGAACTGCAAAGGAAGTTAAAAATCGAAGCAAATCTTTTAATCTCTCTGGTATTAACCAAAATTATGAGATTTAACGTTATAGTATGGAAAGAGGAGGATATGTTTATCGCAAGGGAAGCCTTTACGGGTGTGACTACACAGGGGCAAACCATAGAAGAGGTGCTGAAAAACATAAAGGAAGCAGTAGAACTGTACTTGGAAGAACTTCCTGAGATAAAAGAAGAGCTGAAGAAAAGAGAAGTGATTGGTGTTATGAATGTCTAAACTTCCAAGGCTTTCTGGAGATGAAGTAATCAAGATTCTCGTAAAGAAGTTCGGTTTCGAGGTAAGCAGACAGAAGGGGAGTCATGTAACCCTTGTAAAGCACGAATCCGGAAGAAAGATCGTAACGGTAATTCCTCTCCATCCAGAGCTAAAGCCGGGAACCCTTCTCGGAATACTAAAACTTGCTGAAATAAGCAAGGATGAGTTTTTAGAAGCTCTAAAATAGCCTGTTATTATCTAGGTATATCCACCTTAACCTTTCTCAAAACTGCTTCAGCCTCCTCCTCAACACTCATCTATACCCAAAAATCAGTTCAGTCTATCGTAACCTGTTAAGTCCTTGATTCCTCTTATTAGGGGTTCATCCGTCGTGAGCATTCGCCCACACGGGCTTCTTGGTGTTCACCCTCGTCCCCCTCCGGGTTCATCAGGGGCAAGTCATGGGGCTAGCACCAGAAAAATCGGTATTGATGTTTTTAATATTGAAGACCCTCTCTCTGCTATGATCGAGGTTGGGATAATCAGAAACGAAAGTAAATAACTCTCCTTTGAAAAGGCGGGAATCCTTCGCCATCGAGTTTGAAACAAAAGACAGAATAGTGACCGGGAATAAAAAGTAACTTTTCAGTAAATTTAACCAATAATCAGCAAGAAATCTCCAAGCTTCAGCTTGCGGGATGAATTGCGTCGAATCCTAAAACTTTTTTCTA
>JALUWC010000505.1 GCA_027019885.1 Geoglobus sp. | reverse complement strand
GAACTTGTTTTTTCTGTTTAAGGTTGACAGGGCTTTCGGTATCGCTCCAGAGGTGACTGCCTTTTCCAGCTCATCAGCCAAAGCCTCGGGATTTCTGAAATGCCGTCTGGCTAGATTGTAGAACGCCTGTTCTCTGTATACCATCAGGGGAATCTGCTCATATATCTTGTAGGTCTGTCCTTCCGGATAAATCTTGAAAAGCATCAGAGATATCTTATCGAGATTCTCCTTCTCCAGCAGCCTCCTTATTTCAAGGTTGAGTGCGATGTCGATTAGCATTAGCTCGTTCAGGGTTGTGGTGGAAAGAATTTCCCTTAATCTCTCCATTACCTTCTCCTTTATCATGAAGAACTTTTCAACAAGTCCTCTGTTTCCTTCTACCATCAACCGTACTACTTCGTCTGGGGAGAAAAAGAGGAAATAGTAAACATTCTGCTGTTGCTGCCTCGTCGAAATTACGAAAGATGAATAAATTCCGAGAAGCGAGATGAGTGCAACCTCCTTGGAAATGTAAAAAGTAAGCTGCTGGGTGGTGTAATCCGTTTCGAGGGAGGAAATGCCTGTATATCTGTCCACCTTGAAAAGCTGTGGTGCTGCAAGACCCTCCGCTTTCTTTTCCACATCCATTAAAACATCTTTTTTGGTGGTCTTAAGCTCGACATGTACCTCTTCCTTTGGCTTAAGGTGCTTTCTGCATTCTTTAATGGCTTTTATCAGATCATAGTATGTTTTCCTGCTGCTGAACTCAACTCCCAGCTTTTCAAACATCTTGGTGTTGATGTTGTCGTTCCCCGACATCACGATTCTCACTGCCTGAATTCTTTCATCATCGAGAGCGCTGTAGGATTTTGTTAGAAAATCTGACTCCGTTTCAACCTCGCTTAAGCTGAAAGTACAGTTAGAGTTGGCGATTGAAAACAGAACACCTTCGTAAATCACCTCACTCAGAAAGGTGGAGTCTGGGGGAAGATTAAGCTTTATTCTGACCATCTTCCGATCACCCTCTCTCTGCCGTCAGAAAAAGCCACAAAATTTCCGCCCACATCCACAACGTAGCTCGGAATGTCCATGGCAGTTTCCATTATGGGTATCCTGAATGCCACCGCCTTCTTGCCGGAGATGTAACTCAAAACCGGATTTTCGGTTGTGTCGTATCTGACTTTGAAGGGGTTTATGTAAACTTCAAAATCCCATTTTCCATCGGGCAATTTTGGATCAACACCCTCTTCAAGCGGGAAGCTGTACTCCGTGATCGTTCTGCCCTTCTCAACCTCAACATCGGTTTTTGCCACATCCACAACCGAAACCCTGCTCTCCTTCGAGCCGAGCCTGTGTATTTTCCAGAAGGCATCGTAGAGGTTTGCTGATGCACCGTTAAAGCTGATTTCATCATCCCTGAAAACCAGAAACCACCTGATTTTTGGCGTATCATCGTTTAATGCTGATAGAATCGTTTTCCCCCTCGCAGGAGAATCGAAGGATTTTCCGAGGTCTTTAGAGGTGGGGTACAGAATGCCGGAGGTTATTTTTACTGCCAAGATTCTGTTAACATCTGCATACTTCACCGGAATACAGTTCAGAGGCTTGAGTCCGATGGCGAGCAGACTTTCGCTCAGTTTCTCAAGCAATCTCAGCCCGTTTTTCTCCCCAAAGCTGTGATCTTTGGCAATTGCTTCAGCTAAAGCCCCGAGGAAGGTTGTTGGTGGGGGATAGCAGAAGGATGGCGATGTCTTGCTCAGACCTGCAATTCTCGCCTGAAATCCCCAGACGAACTCAATATCGACCTTAAACCCAATCATGTCTCTCCGTTTACTCTACTCTTTGCCTCCTCCATCGCCTCAATCACCACTTCCTCAAAGCTCCCTCCGTCGGGATAAACGAAAAGCTCTGTGTTGCAGTTAACTTTTTCAAGCTTCTTCCGGGCGTTTTCAATGTATTTAACGCTGAATGGGCTTGGTATCGTCCACACATCATCCGAAACTGCTATGACAGCTGATTCCCACTCCATCGCAGGCAGAAATCTGGTCTTCTTAGCACCGAACGTGAACTCTATCAGGAATTTCTTTATCGCCTCCAGGGTTACCTCAGTCCTCTCCTTTCTGTCTTCAACCACTTCTTCTCCAGCTTTCTCAACGCTGAAAGTCGCTCTGCCGATGTATCTTGCATCCAAATCAAAGCTGAAGGTGTAAACGGCTGATGAAAGCTCGACATAGTAGATCATCTGCCCTTCTCCTCCCTCCACAAATTTTGTTCCAAGAGCGTATCGGGAGTGGAGCTGGGGCTCTATAACTGCACTCTCTATAGATTCTTTAACAGGAATCATGTAGCCCGTGTAGAAGTTCGATGTTCTCTTAACATTCCCTCCAGCCCTCGGAGCGTACAGGAACCCACCTACATCTTCCACAACGCAATTTCCAACAACGCTACTTTCAAACTGGAACTCGTCCTTTGGAGGTTCCTGGTCAAAGGCCTCTTTATAGACGTTCTCGTGAGTGCTTTTCAAAAACACCCCCTTCTCGCATAGCTTGCAGACTGACAAATTCGCCCTCTTGGCTTCATCAGCCAGCAAAACCTGAAAGCCGTGGGCAATGCTCTCACCGCTTATTGCAGGTACGAAGTACGTTGTGTATCCTTTATCGGGCAAAAGCACCGGAACTCTGCGGTGCTTTACGTAATTGCCAACGCTTTCAGTCATGTTCATCGCTTCAACGTTCAGCAAAACCCTACCTCTAATCGAGACGAAAACCATCTCCATCACCTCAAACCGGCTGAAATTGCCAGTGCTTTCGCACCTATAAGCGAAGTTTTCTCTTTCAGGGTTTTTCTGTCCTCTACCCTCACGAGTTCATCGAGAGCCTTTTCTGCATACTCGAATTTGATCTCTTTGAGGAGCTCTTTTGCTTTCTCATTTTTCATTTTCTCCTCCTGATTCATCAGCGAGTGCAGGTCTCTCAGAGCCTCCTTGAGGTAAAAAATTGCCAGGTCCTTCGATGGGGAGTAGCCGAGTTTGTCGACGTAGGTGTAGCTGCCCTGCTCGGCAATCAGAACAGCGAGAATTTTGGCCAGCTCGTCGAGTTGCATGTATTTTTTTAATCTATTGGAAAATATAAGGTTTTCTGTTGCATCAAATGTCTCAAAAATAATAAATAGGTGCATTATAAGAGCTTGAATGTATGAGGACTGCATTAATAAACACGGTTGGATTCGACGAGAAATTCTGCTACAGAGCAATTTTGAGGCACGGAATAAAGGAGAGAGATAAAGTAATCCTTATCACGGGAAAAAAGGTTGACAGGGTTGTGAAGGCTTGTGAATGGGTTCAGCAGTTGCTTAGAAACTCTTACGGTGATCGGGTAGAGGTAGAGGTGATTGAAATAAATGTTGACAACGTGGTTGGTTCTATTAAAACGCTGAAATCGAAAATTGAAGAGCTTGAGGATTTCAGAGTCATTGTTAATTTGAGCGGTGGAATGAGAGCCATCACCGTCATCGTGCTTCTTGCGTGCCTGATGTCATCTAAGGGTGTAAGGTTAGAGCTCGAAACAGAGGACTTTGAAACGATCGTTGTATTACCTGAAGAGTTGCTAAAGCTTATCAAGACTCCCATAGGTAACGACAAGGTCGAGGTGCTCAGGTTGATCAGTGAAGGTTGTAACGGGGTAGTTGAAATTGCGAACAGGCTTGAAAAGGACCCCTCTACAATCAGGAGACACATAGCAGCACTTGAAAAAATGGGGCTCGTTAAGGTGGAAAAAAAGAAACCTCTGGTGATTGGTTTGACAAACCTATCTGAGCTTTTGCTTTAAATAAAAAACTTTAAATTTTTTAGTTCAGGTAGAATGGTATGTATGAAGCACATCTTCAGCTTGAGGCTGTTACTCCCATTTTTATGAGGGGTGCCGATCAAGCAAAAGCTGAGATCAGAGCTGCTTCGATTAAAGGGTTGATGAGGTGGTGGTTCAGAGCTCTGGCGGGGAGCTATTTTGGTAATGACATCGTGGGGTTGAGAAAGGCTGAAGAGTACGTTTTCGGGAGTACGGAGCAGAGAAGCAGGGTTGTTGTCGAGGTTGAGGCTCCAGAACCATGCAAATTTGAGATAAAAGGGACAATTGAAGAAAGGCTCAATCGCCGTAAAAATGAGTACTCTTTAAGGCCGAAGATAGAAATCTTAATGAAAGACTGCAACGGGGGGCAGAAGGAGCCAAATTTCCCAATTCCAAACTATTTATTCTTTTCCATTAAAATGTTTGTCGAAGATATAGCAAAAACAACTCTGGACGAGGTCCTGAATAAATTTGGCATTCGAAACAGATTCAAAGATAGGGAGCGAATTAAACGTGTTTTTCGTAGTAGGGGTTTAAATTATCCAAACGACTTAAATAAGTTATTTTTTGGAAAACTTTGCGAAAACGCTCCCTCATACCACTCACCAAAAAGCAAATTTAAGCTTCGAGTTAAGGGATACGATCAAACTTCATTTAAACTTTCAATCGCCACTTTGTGGCTTATGTCAAATTTCGGCGGGATGGGTTTCAGGTCTCGTAGGGGGGCAGGGAGTGTGATCGTATCCAAGGTAGACAAAGTCAAACCGACAAACCTCCAAAACGAAGTAGAGAATCTCTTTAGATATGACTGGCGTAATTTAGATGATGCATCGAAATTCTGGCATGATTGTGCTAAGAAATTGTACGAAACATTCAGATCCCAGACTACAGATGAAAAATCAGCTAAGTCACCCTATTCCACAATTGCCAACATGATTATTTTAGAATACGGCGACTCATATTGCAATTGTTTTGAGGCACTCAGGAAAGTAGAGGAGATCTACGCTGGAGAATTAAAAAGGAGCGAAAGCTGTTCGGGCAAATTCAGACCGAGATACGAAAACGGTATTAGGTTTGTCTTCGCTGATAGAGACGATCCAAATTGTGAAGATTTCTCTCATGTTGTAGTCAAAGATCTTGGCGATTTAGAAAAGACGAGTGAAAGGAGATTTTATTTCGGATTGCCGATGATATACGCAAACTGGAATAGCCGTATAGAGGGATACAACCCCACAAATCCAAATACATCATATTCTCGCAGAACTTCGGCGATCCTCATGACTGTAAAAAAGAGGGGGGAGAGATTTGTCCCCCTTGTGATAATTTTACTCGGTCAGTTCCTACCAGACCATGATGGAAGATTTATTTTAATAAAAGACAATAGTAAAAAAATAATACAAATCATCGACAACGGAAAACCATTTGACAACGATTGTTTTGTCAGTTGGCTAAAAAATGAGGTCGTAAGAGAATTCAAGAAAAGAGGTTTTAACGTAGTTTACCCAAAGAAGGGGGTGTTTATGTGAATTCAGAATTCTGGCTGAACAAAATCCGGGCTTTCCTGCACGATCCACCAGATAAAACAATAGAATTACGAACTCACGTGCCGAGACGGATGGAAATCTTGGGAGACCTTAAATTCTACGCTGATGAACCACTACTGGGTATCGAAAACATCAAAAAAGAAATTAGAAAAAATTGGCGAAAGTATCCGGAAAAAAGAAGATTTTATGAAGATTTCGGAGATCTACCTTCAATACCCCAAATTCATAAATCGGACATTGCTGCATCGTCCCTTCAAAGAATAGACCTTGAAAAATCTTTTAGTGGTAAAAGTCTCGTGTCCACATTCTATAGAGTCCACCACACAAAAAAATACGAGTACCTCGGACCGCCTGTGCTGAGGCATCCGGTAACCGGAGAAATCAGAGAGTTCCGATCGATTGTATCCATGCTACCGAAAGCCGATGGGGAAGTCATCGACGTGAACGATCCTGAGAGGGAGGAATACGAATCCAGGTTCAACGATCTGCTGAATAAAATTCTCGAAATTGAGAGGAAGGTTTTTAGCAGCATTAGAGAACTCTGCGGCAACGATTACAGAAAACTGTATTTCTCGCTCTGGGCGAGTTACGAGGACGAGCTAAGAAAAGCTTTGGAAAAAGAGTTTTCGGCGAGCTTTGCGGAGGAATTCGTAAATCTCCCTGCCTATACTCTCAGCCCTGACCACACGTTGTTCGACCACGCCGATGCAACTTCCGCAATTTTCGGAGCGGAACAGAAGAATCCAACACTCGTTCTTTTCAAGCTAAGCCCAGTGCAAAAGTTCATCGCGGATGCAAGGAAGGAGAAGGATCTCTGGGCTGCAAGCCACCTTCTTGCCGTCCTTACGCTTCACGCCATTTCTGTAGTTGTGGAACAATACGGTCCAGATGCTATAATCTATCCCCATCTGAGGGGAAATCCGCTGTTTCAGGCTTGGATGCACTCTAAGGGAATCGGCGACAAACCAAGCAATCTCTCGATCGCCTCCATTCCCAACAAGTTCCTCGCTCTGGTTGGAGCAGATAGAGTTGACGAAATGCGGGATATAATTCGCAAAAGGATCGAGGATGTCTTAAACGAACTCTTTGATGAGGTCTGGAAACTCGTGGAAAAAGCTGAGCTGAGGGAACTCGCAAAAGCTGCGGCTGAAGACCTCGAAGAGAAAATCAGGGAATGTACGGATCCGGTAAGGAAGAAGTACCTCGAAGGGGAGTTAGGAGAAGTGGAAAGTTATGCGAAGGGGAACAAAAAAGAGTTTCACAGGCAAATC
>JALUWC010000504.1 GCA_027019885.1 Geoglobus sp. | reverse complement strand
TTGGCTGAGCCTTTGTGGCGGGCAGTAATCTTGTCCCCATACCTGCTGCAGGAATGACTGCTTTTGTTACGGACATTATATCACCTACCAGCAAATACCTTCATAAATTTTTGCCTCTTTTTTGGCTTTTTCGATTCTTCTCCCGTCAATGATTATCTTACCGGTATAGTCCAGTCTCTCAAATTCTTCCCATTCAGTAAGTATTAGGACGGCTTCAGCATTCAACACTTCTTCCACATTTGTTGTATATGTAATGTCCGGAAATATTTCCTTGAAATTTTCATTTGCTACTGGATCATAAGCTACCACCTTTGCTCCTTCTTCAATGAGTTTTTTAATTATAGGAATCGCTCTGCTTTCTCTGACATCATCAGTATCCGGTTTGAATGCGAGGCCCAGAATACCTATGGTCTTATTCTCTAAATCCGGAATATACTTTTTCAGAATATATATCAATTTGAGGGGTTGCTCTTCATTTAACCTCATTACTGATTTCAAAATTTTCGGATTTTCTCCAAGCTCTTCAGCTTTTGAAATTAGTGCTCTAACATCCTTCGGAAAACAGCTCCCTCCAAATCCTATCCCTGCTCTAAAGAATGATGGATTTATCCGGTGATCTAATCCAACACCCCGAAAAACTTCATAGGCGTCTATGCCGAGTTTCTTACAGATGTTTCCGATTTCATTTGCAAATGATATTTTGGTTGCCAGAAAAGCATTACTTGTGTATTTTATCATTTCTGCCGTTTTTATGTCCACAAAAAGCTTAGGGCAATCAAACGAAGAATATAACTTGCTGAGGATATTTTTGGAGTTTTCATCTTTGGCCCCAACCACAATTCTATCTGGATTAAAGAAATCCTCTACTGCACTACCTTCCCTTAGAAATTCAGGATTTACTGCAAGCCCAAAGTCATAGAATGCTTCTTTATCTGAATTCTGCTCAAGAATTGGCGTTATAACGTCCTCTGTTGTCCCAGGGACAACAGTACTTTTCACCACCACAACATGAAATCTATTCTTTTCTTCCAGTACCTTCCCAACATTTTTGGCTGCAGATTTAACATATTCTAAATTTATGGATCCATCATGATTTGAAGGAGTTCCAACACATATAAAAGTGATTTGAGAGTTTAAAATAGCTTCATCATAGTTATCGGTTGCATAGTATCGCTTGCGATTTCTTTTCATTAGATCTTCAAGATGCGGTTCGAAAATTGGTGGAATGCTGTTGTTTATCGCTTCAACTTTTTTTGTATCGATATCCACGAATATAACTCTATTCCCCAGTTCTGCAAACCCAAGGCCTGTAACAATCCCCACATAACCTGACCCGATTACTGATATGTCCACCATTCGTGTATCGTTTACTATGAGGAAAGATAAGACTTTTGCCTTAACGCTCTACCGTAAAAATAACCCACTCCAACGATGAACATGAATACCCATAATAAAATAAGCTTAGTAAGATCAATATACGATCCGTTCAAAACTGCACGTAGCCTAGTTCCTGTCCGTTTTAATACTAAATACTTTAGAAAATCTGTCTCTTCGCCAATCCTCCTGAAATCATTACTCATTACTGCCTTAGAATATCCCTGCCAGAACGCTCTATTAATCAAAAAGCTTAATTTGGTTCTCCTATCAAATATTTTGTGATATACTATGGCTTTCGGATTGTATATGACACCTTTCCCAAATTTTATCCTCATTCTCTCACACAAGTCTGCTTCTTCAGCCTGAATCTGAGCTCTGCCCCTAACACCCAATTCCGACCTAAATCCTCCGGCATTTACGAATGTCTCTTTCTGAAAGCTTATATTCGACCCAAATGTATTCCTGACCTCAGTAACCTTTTCCGGAAAACCCAAATGCGTTGCACCAATCAACCAGTAAAATTCCTCTGGTAACCATTTCGGCTTTTTTGCAATCCACAGGGGGACGAGCTTTCCACCAGCGGCAATAGCACCTTGTTCGTACATTTTGACCAGTTCTTCTATCCACCGCTCATCCGCAACAGCATCATCGTCAATGAATGCAACAACATCGCCATTAGCCAGTTCAACGCCTCTATTCCTGCTTTCAGCAAGCCCAACGTTTTTTTCATTCAAATATACCCTAATGGTGCCAGTATTAATTAAGGTGGCCAGCTTGGTTAGAATTTGTTTGTAATACTCTTTATCACCATCTACAATAACAATAATTTCTATATCCTCGTAAGTTTGACGAAGTAAACTTTTAATACACTCTTTAAAGTGTTCAAACATGGCTGATGAATACGTTGCCACTATAATGCTGACTTTCACTCCTGAGACTTTGCAAAGAGGATAATAAAAGTTATGCATCGAACAGTTTTTATTAGATCTTTGTGTATTTCCTCACGAAATTCTTGAAGAATTCCCACTGCTCCTCAGTAAGCACGTGAAACTCGAATGGAGAGTCGAAGAAGGTTCTGCTCAGTTCTCCAAAAACTTCCAGCTTTTTATCTTTATCTTTAAACCTACCAGAAACAACAGCAACATCGATGTCTGAAAGCCCGATGTAATACTCATCCTTGACCATTGAGTCAAATAGATACAGTCCTGCATCCGGACACTCTCTCTGAACAATCTCTTTTATCTCCTGCAGATAGCTATCAAAACACTCAAAATATCTTTTTCTGATCTCGTAAACCATTTTCAGGAAGACCATACAATTTCCCGCAAAACTTCGAACTTCCTCAACCTCCTCTCTTCTGAGCTCCTCAGATAGTGGCCTGATGACTGCATAGAGCAGCATAAATCGGTACACGACCTGTTAAGAGGGTAAACTGTTTTTCAGCAACCCACTGGAAAACAAAAAAATATATGAAAATAACTTTCTATCCTCCATGAAGACATCAGCATCAACTCTCTATCCTACGCACTTTCAAACCAGCGATGGCCTTTCGTCCCCGCAACCAGCCGGTCATGTGGCGATGGGTGATTACACTTATGAAAAAATTTTTATCCCTCTCCTCGTATCCCTGCCAATGAATGAAAATGTGGAGAAATACTGGCATGTTCCATTTATTCTCATCGCGATAATACTCGGCCTCTATCTGAGAATCGCAAATCCCTGGAATATGGTTTTTGTTCCATGGATGGAAGGAGCAAGGCTGAGCGGGAATGACCCCTGGTATTATTTCAGACTTATTGATTCCACCCTCCATCATTTCCCGAACAGAATATGGTTCGATGCTTTCACAAACTACCCCTACGGCACATACACCCACTTCGGCCCGTTTTTGGTTTACGTTTCGGTGATTGCGGCAAAGCTTTTTGGTGCGACAACTCCCGCTGAAATAAGAAGCGTGATTGCCTTCATCCCGGCATTCGGCGGTGCTCTGCTGGCCATACCAACCTACATTCTGACAAAAGAGATGTTTGGAAAAAAGGCAGGGGTTATCTCCGCAATCACGGTCGTTCTAATCCCCGGACAACTTATGGCGAGGAGTGTCCTCAGTTTCAACGACCACCACATCTGGGAAGTTTTTTGGATGACCTTTGTTCTTGCACTTTTTATAGCATCTATCAACAAATGGAGTGGTAAAAATCGTAATGAGAACATCAGGAACAAAAAAACCTTGACATATCCACTCATGACAGGCATTACTCTGGGTTTATACCTCGACACCTGGGCTCCCGGTTTTATAGTCGCATTAATGATTGTACTTTATGCTTTTATGACATACCTCTTCAAAAAATGGTTTAATGCAGAAACAGGGAATCTCACACACATCTCGATTATAACATTTGCCGTGGCTTCTCTTGTCTATCTACCCTTCGCATTTAACACCCCCAGTCTCAGTACAACAAGATATTCACCCTTCCAGCTCCTAATTCTTGTTGGTTCCGGTCTGGTTATCATAATGTTCCACCTGATTGAAAGACTTGAAAGCAGAGGATTTTTTGAAAAAATCGGAGTTAACGAAGACTACGTGTTTCCCGCGATCATTGTTGTCTCAGCAGGGATTATCATCGGTGGGATTGCTTTGATATCTCCTGACTTTCTGTTCCTCCTCAAAAGCATTATCGGAGTTGTCCAGCCAAAAGGCGGTGCCTTAACCGTTGCCGAGGTTCAGCCTTTCTTCAATCTCGGAGGAAAGTTCAGCCTGAGCCCGGCATGGGATAACTTCAGCATCACATTTTTCTTTGCAATTCCGGCAATGATTTACTATGCTTACAGATTAGTTAAAACAAGGGATGAAAAACTCCTTTTCATTCTGATCTGGGGCTTTGCGATGCTTGTTGCCTTGGCAGGACAGAACAGATTCGCATACTATTTTGGTGCTGTTTCTGCAGTATTTGCATCTGCCATAGCAAGTGAAATTCTTGAAAGGGTGGGATTTTACGACTACATCAGGGCATATATTGAAAACGACAGAAAGTCTTTGAGAAAAATTGGCTCGAAAGGGTTGATTGCTGGAGTGCTAATCCTCTTCATTCTGATCTACCCCGTTTTTTCCCAAGCGAATTTCTATTCCAAATATTCTGCAGGAGGAATAAACAAGCAGTGGTATGATACGCTTGTCTGGATGCGAAATAACACACCGGACAAAGAAATGTATGATACGTTCTATTACCAGCTATACAGGTTTCCAGAAAAACCGGGCGAGAGGTATCCATATTACCCGGATGGTGTTTACAGCATCATGAGCTGGTGGGACTATGGACACTGGATTACAGCGATAGCTCATCGCATTCCTGTTGCAAATCCATTCCAGCAGGGTATAGGAAATAAATACAACAATGTGCCCGGAGCTGCACCCTTCTTCACCGCCTTCAACGAAAGCTATGCCAGTAGAATTGCCAATAAGCTCGGTGTGAAGTACGTTATAAGCGATGTGGAGATGGCCACAGGCAAATTCTACGCAATGGCGGTCTGGGCTGAGGGTTCTCTTGAAAAGGCTGGACGTACCTACTTCTCAGGATCTGGGCTGATTTATATCACTCCAGGTGGTAGCATGGGTATATCTCTTACAGGCCGCTTACCCATAGGTGCAAAAAGTATAGGCAGTATCCCGATACCAAACATTCACTACTATCAGACAATGGAGGCAAAATTCCACATTTTTGATGGAAGTGGATTAAAACATTACAGGATGGTTTACGAAAGCGGTTACAGCACAAACACATATTCAGGTTTTCAGGAGGTAATGTATAGAAAGATCTACAATGCACTCTACTCAAAAAGCCTTGGATATGGAAAGATTCCTGAAATGTACACAGGATATGTCAAGGTATTTGAGCACGTTAAGGGAGCAGTAGTCAAAGGGAAGGCCAAGGGAGATGTGGTGATTGCAGAGGTTACGATTAAGACAAATCAGGGAAGGACATTCCAGTATGTTCAGAAAGCCAAGGTGGTTGATGGCGAGTACGAGCTGATTCTTCCATATGCTCAGGACACAAATTATCCTATCAAGCCTGTGTCAGAGTATACAATTGAAAGTGGTGGGATTAGCAAAATGTTAACAATCAGGGAAGATCAGGTTCAGAACGGAGATGTTATAACTCTGGATCTCATTTAACACTTTTTAATCCCAGAGTTTTGAGAGACAATGGAGATTGGAACCATATTATCAACCCTCCGTGCTGTTATCTGACGGTGAATTTTGATCGAAAAATTTAAATCTAACCGTTCAGGGGTGGGTGATAATGAAGTTCATAGTATGCCCTTCATGCGGTGAGGAGATTGTCATAAAGGATCTTTACGAAGGAGTTGAAGTTCAATGTGATCTCTGTGGTTCTGTGCTTCTTTACGAAGATGGGAAGTTCATACTTCTTGACACAAATGAGGAGTTCGACCCTGAAGATCTGGAGAAAGATTTCTCTGAAGGTGAAGAAGACATTGAAGACGAGTTTGATGACATCGATTACGATGACTTTTACGGAGAATAGAAATGCTTAAATTTTTGAGAACTTTCTGCCTCACATGGAGATTTTGACGATAACTGGAACCAAAAGGAAAGGCAACAGTCTTTTGGCAGCCAGATACATCTCAAAAAAGCTCAATGCTGATCTCGGCATTCTCAATGTTGTGGATCTGAAAATTGAGCCATGCAAAGCATGCTATGCCTGTCTCTTCGGGCAGGAGTGCATGATCGAGGATGACGTGAAGACAGTTTTTGAGAGAATTAAGGATTCAGATGCTGTTCTACTGATTTCTCCAGTTTACTGGCTTGACCTAACTGGAAAGGTCAAAATGCTCCTTGACAGGATGTTCATGGCTCTCCCATATCTGAAGGAGTTCAGAGACAAGAGAGGGGCGGTGGTGTATCTCTACGGCTTTGAAGAGTTGCGAGGATGGGCTTCCAATACATACAACATATTCATGAGGGTTCTCGGAATCGAGCCATTGGCTGTTGTTGGAATAAATGCAGCCCTTCCAGGCGAGGTGCTCAGGGATGGTAATGTTGAAAAGCTTGACATGATTGCAGAAGCGATTCAAGAAGGAAAGAGATTAAGATTTGATCATCAATGCCCCATATGCCTGTCTGAGGTTTTCAGGCAGGAAAGCGGATTGCTTGTCTGCCCCATATGCAGATCAAAGCTGGACATAAACCTGAATGTTGTTGAAGAAAGAGAGGTTATGAAGAGCGAGTGGATGGATGAGCATTATGAATGGCTTAGGGGGATG
>JALUWC010000503.1 GCA_027019885.1 Geoglobus sp. | reverse complement strand
CAATTGAATCTGCGAGAATTCTGTTTGAAAGCGGCAAATACAATGCATCGACAAGTCAGGCATACTACTCCATGTTTTATGCTTCTAAAGCTCTCCTGAGCTTAAAAGGGATTTATCCGAAGACACACAGAGGGGTTGTTTACGAGCTTGGCTTAAAATTCGTTAATGAAGGGTTTATCGAGGAAATTTACGGCAGAACACTTGCCAAGGGTATGCAGATGAGGGAAAGAGTTGATTACGATGTTTACTACAAAGCCAGCAGGGATGAGGCAAAAGAAATCCTAACTGAGGCTGAGGAGTTCATACAAAGAATAGGAAAGGCCATTAAGGTGATTTTGAAAACAAAAGAAACAGAGAAGTGAATCATTCAGCTTATTAAGAACAATGTGGGTGATTGAAAGGGCTGAAAGAGAAGAGATAAAGCTGTTCATGAATTACGTCAATCTCGGTGAGGTTTACTACATCGTAGCAAGAGAATTGGGTGTTGTAAAAGCAAATGAGGCGATAGCAATCGTGAAGAGGTGGGATATGGAGTTTGTTGGAGTTGACGAGAGCATCGCATTGATCGTTGCAAGAATCAAAGCTGTGCACAAACTATCCTATGCCGATGTCTTTGTTGTTGCAACCGCTACTGACAAGAAAGGGGTAATCGTGATAGGAGATAAGGAGTTCAATGGAGTCTATCCAGACCTCCTGTGGATTAGGTGATGCAATGAGGCTGCTGATAGAAGAATTCATCCCGGTAGAAGAGATAAGTGCGAAGGCAAGGAAGGAAAAGCTTGAAGACTCCAGCCTTTGAACTTCACCATAAAAGGGAGCAGATCGACCCGTTTGACAGATTGAGGGAAACGAGGCATGCGGATCAGCATGATGCATCCTACTTTGCAACCAGAGACAGAATCTGCACTGAATATCGAATTTGAGTTTGTTGAGAGAATTGAGAAACTCCTAGATGAATCTTAGGCAAGGTTTATCTATTAATCTCGAAAAATAATACGATGGTGGTCTTATGGCTTACTGGCTCTGCATAACCAACGAGGATAACTGGAAGGTTATAAAAGAAAAGAACGTCTGGGGTGTGCCTGAAAGACACAAAAACACGATTGCAAAGGTTAAGCCGGGAGACAAACTCCTCATCTATCTCAAACAGGAAAGAGATAAAGACGAAGTTAAAGAACCGAGAATAGTTGCGATTTACGAAGCCATATCTGAAGTTTTCAGAGATTCAAGCAGGATTTTCAAATCTCCAAAAGGCATGGGAAACGAAACCTTCCCTCTGAGAATCAAGCTCAAACCAGTCAAAATCTTCGGTAAGCCTGTTGAATTCAAACCTCTAATTCCCAAGCTGAAATTCATCACCAACAAGCAGAAGTGGAGCGGGCATCTGATGGGGAAGGCAATGAGAGAAATCCCAGAGGAAGACTTCCAGCTCATCGTGGGTGAAAGATGATAGGCATTGCTATCTCAAAAAATGGAATTCCAATCAGATTAACGGAAGAAAGATGGTTCCACATCGTCGAAAACCATGATGAGCTTGCAGGCCTGTCAGATGAAGTCCTGCTCACGGTTGAAGACCCTGACTTCATAGTTAAGGGATGGATTGATGAACTGTTAGCCATTAGAAAAATCAATCTGAAGCATATCGTAGTTGTGTACAAAGAAGTTGAGAACGATGGTTTTATAATAACAGCTTTCTTAACTAAGAAAGTGGATAAAATCTTGAAGAGGGGAATAGTATGGCAGAAGAAGTAAAAAGGATAATCAGTGCAGTTCCCATGCTGCTTGATTTTCCCGTAAAGAAATTTCACGTTGACTACGATAAGGAAGCTGATGTGCTCTACATAAGTTTTGAGAGACCTCAGAAAGCTACGGATACGGAAGTTGCAGAGGAAGGGGTTCTGCTGAGGTTCAGAGATGACAAGCTTGTAGGCATAACGATCTTGAATGCCAGCCGGCTGAAGGTCAAAGCTCAGATCTAGGTTGATATGCGCTACACAATCGAAATCTTCCACAGTGAGGAAGATGAAGGATACATCGCTGTAGTCCCCGAGCTGCCTGACTGCTCTGCATTTGGCGAGACTGAAGAGGAAGCTTTGAAGGAAATAAAGGTTGCCATTGAGCTGTGGATCGAAGCTTCCAAGAAAGAAGGCAGAGAGATCCCAAAACCCATGGGAAAGGAACTGCTCAAAGAGGTTATGGAGAATATCAAGGCCAAGGTGGTTTGATGGTTGAAATTTCAGGCGTAACCTACCCAATTCCCAGGCAGTTTATGGATTGTTTTTTCCAAGGAGGGCAAGGATGTTTTTTCAAGTCAGTGACAGTCTGGAAGCAACTGAAACCCGGAATGAAGCTCGTTTTCTATCAGTCTCATGAAGATTCTGGTGTTGAAGTGTTCCGACTTCTGATACGGTCTTTAGCTACGAACACTTCAGTCCGCATTAGAAGACCGCAATTTTCTACTCCATCTGCCCAATCATATCCAAAACCTCCCGGGAACTCACAACCTTTCCCTGAAAGCCTTTTTCAGTCCTACTCTGAAGAAAGTGATTAAGCGTAGCGGTGCAGTCTGAAACAAGAAAACTTCTGAATCCCTTTTTTAAAGCTGTTTTCATGGTCTTGGCCACGCACTGGTCTGTTGTAAAACCGCAGAGAAACACCGTTTCAATCTGGTTGTCTTCCAATAGCTGCTCCAGGTTACTTCCAGTAAAGGCATCGAATGCATATCTTCCTTCAACAATTAGGTCGCCTTCTTCGTGAACACCTTCTGTGAATTTGGATTTCCAGGTATTCTTTGTAAAAACTCTACCAGAAGTCAGACGAGCCAGCCATCCTTTTTTCCTTTCAGGGTCAATTACCAGAGGTGCATGAATAATCCTAATACCATTTTTCCTTGCTTCCCTTACGAGAAATCGGGTATTTTCCAGCACATTTCTTGATTCCAGCTGTCCCCTGATCAATCGGTGATACAGGCCCCTTTCAGTCCACTGGTTCTGGAATTCAACCAGAACGAGTGCCGATTTTTTTATGTTTATTTCCATTTTTCTACCTCCTCAAAATATTTCTGATGAGCTTTTCTGATTTGGGTTATCTGGATTCGAGTTCTTTTGCCCCAAAACATTTAAGTTCAACAACAAATAGTAGTTGTTATTTAATATAATTTTCACTCAAAAAACAACAAAATGGAGTTGTAAAAATGGAAGAGCTTGAAGAGTTCGGATTGACAAAATACGAATCGAAAACATATGTGACCCTGCTCTCAAGCGGGATATGCGATGCCAGAAGTCTGTCTTCCAGATCAGGTGTGCCTTTCGGAAGAATATATGATGTTCTGGCTTCCTTGGAGAGCAAAGGGCTGGTGGAAAAGCAAATATCGAGGCCAAAGAAATTTCTGGCAGTTGAACCAAAACTTGCCCTGAAAAGGTTGCTTGAGCTGAAACATGAAGAAACAAAGTCCTTAATGAAGTCTCTCACGGAAAAGGCAGTTGAACTGGAAGAGAAGCTTAACCAAAATTTCAACAAAAATCAGAGAGAAAGCATGTTCTGGAATGTGGCTGTTGGGAGCGATGTTGTAAGGAAGCATATGGAGAAGCTGGGAGAAGCTGAAAGAGAACTTTTAACCTATGCAGAACTCCACAGGTCGATGATAGATGATGAAGAGAAGAAAATCTGGATGAGCGAATTTTTAAGGATAATCTCAGATCTGATTGGAAGGGGAGTGGAGATAAAACTGCTGATTGGCTGTGATGACAGAATCTTGGAAGAGTTAATCCCTCTAATCACCCCATTTTTGAGTTTACTGAAAAAAATGGATGTTAAAGTAATCGACACCGTATCCAGTCCTTTTGATGTAATCGACGGGGAAAAGGTTCAGCTGAAGGTGAGAAATCCCGCAAAACCTGAGGAGTATTTTGCTTCAGTATATGTGTGGCAGAGGGAATTTGCCGAGGAGCTTCGGGAGAGATTTCAGGAGATGTGGAAGGAGGCAAAAGAATTCAGAATCATGGTGGGATAGCACAGGCATTCAATTCTGGTGATTTTTTACCCATCTCTATGTGGAACAAAAATAAAACTCCTTAGGATTGCCAGTTTCTGAACTTTTTCAGGAAGTGAGAAAGGTCATCCAGCAAAGAAGCAAATGAAAAAAATTAAAGAGAATTTACATGCTCAAAGCCAGCTTTATATCCTCTGCTTTAACAGTCTTCCTGTTTGCGTGTTTTGCTATCTCAACAGCCTTCTTAGCAACCTGAAGGGCATACTCTTCAAGAACCTCAGCCATCTTTTCTACTGCATCCTCACTTACTCTCTCAGCACCTGCCTTCCTTATCAATCTATCAATTGGTGCAAGTGGTAACTCAGCCATTTTATCACCTCAATTCTTTTTTCAGTCATTGGAGATATATAAATTTTATTCTGTTGTGATATCCGTTCAGATGTTTTGTACAGTCCATAGGAAATAGGAGATTAATCTGGATTGGTGATGTGTCAAGAAATAAAAATCAGTAGCATTATGAGATACTGTGAAGTAAACGTTATGAATTGTGACAGACCATGTCAATATTATGGCAAAGCTGAGACACCACACAGGAATTGATGGACTGATGGGTACGGGTTTAAAAGATTAACATACATTATATTAACTGAGAATTTTACCACGAACTCTCGAAAGTGTTTTAACTTTTCGTTTACTCTCTTTGTTTATGGATTGTCTGACTGCGATATTCACCAGAAAGTCCATCAGGAGGTTCAGGAATAGTAATGTAAGCGATGAACTCATTATGAAACTGATAGAAGCCGGAAATGCTGCACCATCGGCAGGAAATTTGCAGGCAAGGGACTTCATAATTGTGAAAGATGAAGAAACAAAGCTAAAGCTTGCCCTGGCATCTTTCAGGCAGATGTTCATAACAGAGGCTCCGGTTCTCATTGTTGTTGTAGCGAACTATCCAAGGAGCATGAAGGTATACGGTGAGAGAGGGAGGATATATGCAGAGCAGGATGCAGCTGCGGCTGTACAGAACGTGCTTCTTGCAGCTCATGCAATGGGTCTTGCTTCGGTGTGGATTGGCGCATACGACGATGAGAAGGTCTCTGAGATCCTTAACATTCCAAGCTACGCAAGACCTGTGGCAATTCTTCCAATCGGTTATCCAGCTGAGGATCCGAGACCGAGAAGGAGATATGACCTTGAGGAGATAACACACTGGGAGAGATGGTGATAGCACTTCTGACAGACTTTGGAGACTTCTATCCGGGAGTGATGAAGGGGGTCATAAGAAAAATTACAGAGTCAGAGGTAATTGACATAACTCACATCATAACTCCTCAGAACGTTCTTGAAGGAGCTTTTCTACTTTATCACTCCTATCGTTATTTTCCTGAAGGAACTGTATTTGTTGCGGTTGTCGATCCGGGTGTTGGAGGGGACAGAAGGGCTGTTGCTGTAAGGACAACAAATTACTGGTTTGTTGGCCCGGATAACGGTCTCATATATCCCGCAGCCAGTGATGACGGGATTAAAGAGATATATCTGATAAAAAACTCCATTTCCGAGATTTCTGGCTCTATCTCCACAACATTTCACGGAAGAGATATTTTTGCTCCAGCAGCAGCCCTGATAAAAGAGGGAAAGATCCATGAAAGATACTTTGAAAAAACTGAAAGCGGGCTGGAAGCTCTTGAGCTCTTCGAGTTTGAGGTGGGTGGAGATGAGATAAGATGCCTCGTACCCTACATTGACAGGTTTGGAAATGCCGTCACCAACATAAAGAAAGATGTGCTGAAAGAGCTGAATGCAAGGGAATTCTGGTTTGATGGTGTGAGAATTCCTTTGGTTGAGAGGTATGAGGATGTTGAGGTCGGAGAACCTCTCGCCATAATTGGCAGCTTCGAAACGCTTGAGCTGAGCGTTAGAGAGGGGAATTTTTCAGAAAAGTATAATGTCAGAGGTCGCAGACTGAGATTGAGGTGGTCATGATGATCGGGGATAAATTTGGTGACAGGGCGATTGCCAAGCTTGCCGAATCAATAAACCGGCATCTGCCTGAAAAAAGACACTCACTGAAGGCCATGCTTGAAGCGGAGAACCCGTCATTTAAGGCAAGAGATGGGATTGAGTATGATGTTGAAAGAAAGGAACTTGAGTTCATCGCAGAGCATGTTGATGAGGACAGACGTGACAGATTCTCGATTCCCATAATTCTTGAGATGACAAGCCTTGGGGATGAGTATGTTGTTTATGTGAGGGACAGATTGCATGCCGAGTTTCTCAAAAAAGCCTTCGGCTTTGACAGGTTTGTGAATGGCGTTATGATGCTTTACGCATACGAGATGCAGAGGGTTAGGAGGAGGCTAAGGACAGCGAGTCAGGTGATGTTCAGGGTGTAGTCCTTTCACCGATTTCATTTTATAATGCCATGCCCAGTGAATTATCATGTATGACCTTTACGGTATATTCTGGCTCCTGATATTTCTCTACCTGATATTCATGCCACAGATGAAGCATCAGATGCTCGTTTCTGCAAGAAGAAAGCTTATGGAGAAAATTGCTGAAAAGAGGGGTAGCAACGTCATAACAATAATTCACAGACAGGAAAGCATTGGTTTTCTTGGCATCCCTGTTTACAGATTCATAGACATTGACGATTCCGAGAAGGTTCTGAGAGCGATAAGGAGCACACCAGAAAACAAGCCAATAGACCTCATAATCCACACTCCGGGCGGGCTTGTTCTTGCTGCAACCCAGATAGCAAAGGCCTTGAATGATCATCCCGCAAAAACCACGGTGATTGTTCCTCATTACGCCATGAGTGGCGGCACACTCATAGCTCTTGCTGCGGACGAGATAATAATGGATCCCCATGCCGTTCTTGGCCCGGTGGATCCGCAGCTCATGAACTATCCAGCCCCGTCAATACTCAGGGCTGTGGAGAAAAAGAATCTGAACGATGTTGACGATCAGACACTGATAATGGCGGATATAGCTGAGAGGGCAATAAATCAGGTGAGAGAGCTCGTTTATTCTCTTCTCAAAGACAAGCTTGGAGATGAAAGGGCAAAAGAGGTGGCAGAAATGCTTACAGAGGGTAAATGGACACACGATTACCCACTGACGGTCGAGACAGTAAGGGAGTTCGGGCTCAGGATTTCAACTGACATTCCTGAAGAGGTTTACGAGCTCATGGATCTCTATCAGCAGCCTCTGATGCAGAGACACCCCGGTGTTGAGTTTGCTCCAAGTCAGGGGGAGAAAAAGGCGGAAAAGTGATTGTGGTGAGAGTATGGTGGTTGTAAAGCTCTTTGCCAACTTCAGGGAGGTTGCGGGGAAGAGAGAAGTTGAGGTGGAGGCAAAGAGTCTTAAAGAACTCCTGGAAAATTTAGTATCGATGTACCCTGAGTTTCATGGTCTGATGGGGTATGCGGTTGTTGTTGTGAACGGGAAGATCGCAGACAAAGAAAAAGATTTGATGCTGAAGAAGGAAGATACGGTGGCAATCTTTCCACCTGTGAGCGGTGGTGGTCATGCTTTTTGACAGGCTCGAAAGTCTGAGATCGGCTCAGAGGAAATTGCTTGAAAGGATAAAGCCGTTTGGAGACGGCGATATCGAGGTAATTCCGGTTGAAAATGCCTTGGGAAGGATTCTGGCATCTGATGTCTTTTCAGAGATTGACATGCCCCACTATAACAGGTGTGCGATGGATGGATACGCCGTTAAGAGCGGGATGCTGAGAAGCGCTGGGAGAACAAACCCCATTCTGCTGAAGAGGGAAACTGATGCTGTCTGGGTGCATACGGGAGATTCTCTTCCGGAGGGATTTGATGCTGTTGTGAAAGCTGAAGATACTGAAGAGATTGGAGAGGTTGTTGCTGTGTACAGGTCTGTGAGGAAATATGAGAATGTCGGGCTGAGGGGAGAGGATGTGAGTGCTGGAGATGTGATCGCAGAAAAGGGCAAGCTCCTGAGACCCCATGACCTTGCACTTCTGAGAGCGGCTGGAATTGAGAAGGTTGAAGTCTTTAGAAAACCGAGGATCAAGATTGTTCCTACGGGGGATGAGCTTGTAAAGCCCGGAGGTGAGTTGAAGCCCGGAAAGGTTATAGAGAGCAATGGGCTGATGGTTTCAGCATACATAAATGAGTGGGGCGGTTATGCAGAGAAAACAGAGATAGTTCCTGATGTGAGAGAAAAAATAGAGGAGATTTTTTCAGATTCAGAGAGATACGATATGATCGTCACAACAGGAGGGACATCTGTCGGGAAGAGAGATCTGCTCTATCAGGTGGTTGATGGGCTGGGTGATGTTGTTTTCAGGGGTGTTGCTCTCAGGCCGGGAAAGCCAACCGTGTTCGGATTGGTTAATGATACCCCCGTACTCGGTCTTCCGGGATTTCCATCTGCATGTGTTGCCTCAGCCTATCTCTTTCTCAAACCCGCCATTTTGAGGATGGCTGGGAGAGATGATGGAATTTCATTTGATGTCAGGATTACAGGCAAAATATACTCCAAACCAGGATTTACGAGCTTTGTAAGGCTTAAAGTTGATTTCGAAACCATGAATGCGGAACCAGTCTCTTCTTATGGCTCCGGGATTCTTTCAAGCGTAACAAGGGCAAATGCCTATACCCTTGTGGATGAGAATGTGGAGGTCGTGGATGAGAACGAGATTGTGAGGGCATATCTTCTCTGAAAGGATTACCGAGCTACGGTTAGAAAAAAAAGAAAATCCTTAAATACCATATGCTGGAGGTGACCATGATACTTTCCTGAACTCATTTTTATGGGGTGAACGGGCATGGAAAAAGCAGAGATACTCGCAAAAATAAAAGAAACCGAGCAGAAAGTTGAAGAGGACATCAAAAGAGCTGAAGAAGAAGGAAAAAAGAAGATTCTCGCTGCAAAAAACGAGGCTACGAAGATTGTTGAGGATGCAAAGAAAGAGGCAGAGAAGATAAAGGAGGACATAATTGAGAAGGCCAAGGCTGAAATCGAGAGAGAGAAGGAGAGCATCCGGGAAAAGAAGATGGCTGAAATAAACGAGCTTGTGAGAAAGGGAGAGTCAAGGGTGGATGAGGTTGTCAGCTTTCTTTACGATGAATTTGTGAGGATGATCTGATATGTTTGAGCCTGTAAGGATGGTTAAGGTTTCGGTAGTTGGGCCGAAAGAGTACCTTGAGAAAACATCCAGCACCCTTTACAGGCTTAATGGTCTTCACATTGAGGATTATAAAGAAGAGGATGAGTATTTCAGAATTGGAGAGCCCCTCGAAAGAGCATCGAAGTTTTCGAAGCTTCTGGTTTCAGTCAGATCTATCCTTTCCTATGCTGGAGTTAAAGATGGTTACGAACCTGAAAAGGTGTTTAGTGTTTCAGAACTTGACAGAGAGCTTGATGTAAATATAAAGGAGCTTGAAGAGGTTATAAACTCCAAGATATCAAGGATGAAGGAAATCGAGGAAAGATTAAGAAAAATCTCTGAAGAAAGAAGATCACTGTTACCATTGAAAGCACTTGGAATCAGACCGGACCTTCTTACAGGTTATAGAAACATTGAGGTTTTTACCGGATTTGTTAAGGCAAATCCGCTTGAGAAAATAGTCGAGGTGACAAAGGATTTTGAAATATTTACAGCCGAATACGGTGATGAGATTGTTACGGCAGTATTTGTGAAAAAGGAACATGCTGAGAGCGTTTTCAGAGTCCTTCAGGATTTCTCCTTCAGAGAAATTCCTGTTCCTGAAATTGATGTGGGTTATGATGAAAGACTGGAACAGCTCGATTCTGAAGAATCTGAGCTGGAAGATGAGCTTGCAAGGCTTAAAGACGAGATAAACAGGTATGAGCAGGAAAATCTCGATCTTCTTCTCGCTCTTGAAGAGCATCTCAGCATTGAGCTTGAAAAAAGCGAGCTGCCTCTGAGGGCTGCAACATCAAAGTACGCTTTTGTCGTCGTTGGCTACATCCCTGAAGAGATGTTTGAAAAATTCCAGAAAACACTGAAAAGCGAAACCGGCGGTAAGGTAGTTGCACTGAAGCTGAATGAGTCAGAATTCAACCCACCAACAGCATTAAAGAACCCGGCCTTTGCCAAGCCATTTGAGCTTCTCACAACGTCCTATGCCATACCCAAGTATAGCGAGATTGATCCCACAGCGGTCATGTCCATCCTTTTCCCAATATTCTTCGGATTCATGCTTGGAGACGTAGGTTATGGTATTGTTATTCTCGCTCTTGGACTCTGGCTTTCAACAAAATTCAAAACAGAGGGATGGCAGGCGTTGCTCAAGGTTCTTAACTACTCTGCAATTTCAACAATTGTTTTTGGTCTTGCTTATGGTGAGTTTTTTGGATTCGAAATCTTCGGTCACGAATCAATGTTCGTAAAGCTTTTGGGGGATGAAAGTGGTTTTGCAAAGATTTTTGCTGAAATGCACCCGATAGCCAACAGACTGTATGAGGCGCCAATGCTCCTTGTTCTCACAATAGCAATTGGAGTATTCCATATGGCAATGGCTTACATTTTCGGCATAAGGAATGTAGCAAAACAGCACGGATGGAAGCATGCAGTTGAGGAAAAGCTCAACTGGCTTATGGCACTTATAAGTATAGCGCTGATTATAACTGGTTTTATAATAAACAACATTGCTGGAAAAGCGGTTTTCTCACTCAACTTCGCCTACTTGGCTGCAGTGCCGTTCATTGTACTCTGGGCTGTGCTCACAGTTATCGGTGAGGGGGCAATGTTCCTCATTGAATATCTCACACTCCTCAGCAACACAATAAGCTACGCTCGATTGCTGGCTGTGGGTTTGGCAAGTGTTGGATTTGCTGTTGCATTCAACTACATGGCTTTCAACATGCTCTGGCCTTCAGGGCCAGTAGGAATACTTGTAGCAATTGTTGTATTTGCAATAGGGCATTTCATAAACATTCTTCTCGGCATTCTTGATCCGGGGTTGCAGAGTCTTCGATTGCATTATGTGGAGTTCTTTGTGAAATTTTTCGAGGGTGGGGGAAGGCTTTATACCCCCTTTGGTAGAAGGAGGAAGTATACAAAAGAGGATTAAAAAGGAGGTGTTGTAAATGGCAGTTGAAGGAATGGTGGCTGTTGGAGCTGGTCTGGCTGTAGGATTGGCAGGAATTGGTGCTGGACTTGGTGAGCAGGGAATTGGTGCTGCTGCGGTAGGTGCGATGGCTGAAGACCCCGCTTTCTTCGGCAAAGGTCTGCTGATGACAGTTATCCCCGAAACCATTGTCATCTTCGGATTGGTTGTGTCGTTCCTGCTGATGTTCATGTGAAAACAAAGCTTCCAATTTTTTTAAGAGGTGCAAAAAATGCCACTGGAGCCAATAATCGAGGAAATAGTCAGAAAGGGACACCAGCAGGTATCAGAAATAACCAGATCTGCTGAGGAGGAGGCTGAAAAGATAATTGTTGAAGCTAATGATGAATCGAAAGAGATTCTGAAGAAGGCGAGGAGAGAGGCAGAGAAAGAAGCTGAAAGGTTGAGGAGGCAGGAGATTTCAGGGATAAACCTTGAGATGAAGAAGGAGGAACTGCTGAGAAAAAGGGAAGTTGTGGAAAAGGTTTACCAGCTTCTTGTTGAAAAAGTAGAGAATCTGAGCGACTCTGAAAGAGAGAAACTTCTCAAAAAGATTCTTGACAAGTACAAGAATAAGGACTACTTAATTTACTCAAGCAAGAGAGACGAGAAAATTGTCAGAAAAATCTCAAAGCTTGAGTATGCGGGGAATATTGATTGCATTGGTGGAGTGATACTTGAGAGCAGGGATGGTGAGTACAGAATAAATCTGACCTTTGATAACCTCCTGAGGGAGGTTTACGAATCGAAAATGAAAGAAGTGTATGAAAAGCTCTTCGGGTGATAAACGATGATTTCAAAGATAATAAAGAGAACAAAGATCTCAGAGTGGGCGTACATTGTCGCAAGAGTAAGGGTGATGAAGAGAAAGCTCATCCCGAAGGATGAGTACACGAAACTGCTGAACATGGATCTTAACGAAATTGCGAGATACCTTGAGGAGACAGAGTACAAAAAGGAGATAGATGAACTTGCATTCAAATATTCTGGCGTTGATTTAATAGATCATGCCCTGTCGCTCAATCTCTCAAGAATTTACTCAAAGCTGATAAGAATTTCAAAGGGATTGCCAAAAGATCTGATTGTTCTTTACCTCAGAAAATGGGATTTCTGGAACATCAAGAACATACTCAGAGGAAAGATGTTTGGATTCACCAATGAGGAGATAGAGACAACTCTTGTTCCTGCAGGAGAATTTGATGAGGAATTCTTCAAATCTCTCCTTGCAAAGGAAAGTGTTGAGGAGATTGTCAACGCGTTTAAAGGGAAACCGTTTTACAGCATCCTCGAGAAAATTCTTCATGGAGAGAAGCTTTCAGAAGTGGAGGATGAGCTTGACAAGTTCTACTACACATCAATAGCAAGCCTTTCAGCAGAAAGCCTTGATGCAAAATACTTCATAGACTTCATCAGGATGGAGATTGACATCGTGAACATGAAGACGATAATGAGGCTGAAGAAAGAGGGAGTTTCTGCAGATGAGATAATCTCAAAGATAATTCCCTACGGATATCAGCTAACAGAAGACGAGGCAAGAAAGCTTGCAGCCATGGAGCTGGAGGAAATCTACAAGGCAATCGAGAACTACTGGTTTGTTAAGGATTTAAAGGAAGCCATAATGACCCAGCCAATGTCAAGGGTAGAGAATTCGCTGACGGGAGTGTGGGCAGAAAGGATGATTAAAAAGGCGAGCAACTACCCGCTTTCAATACTTCCCGTGCTGTCGTACATGCTCCTCAAAAAGATAGAGGTTGACAACCTGAGAATCATTGCAAGAGGCAAGGAGAGCGGAATGAGTATTGAGGACATTAGGGAGCAGCTGGTGATTGTATGAAGAGGCTGGCAATAATCGGAGATCCGGAGTTCAATCTGGGTTTCAGGCTTGCAGGAGTTAGGGATATTTTTGATGTTGATAGTGATGAAAAACTAATTCAAACTGTTGAAAAGGTTCTTGAAAGTGAGGATATTGGTGTTGCGGTCATCAAGCATGAGTTTTTGAAAAAGCTGCCCCTCGCATTGAGGAGAGCTGTGGATGGGAGTGTTGAGCCAACATTTGTTGCTGTTGGTGCTGAGGGAGGGGCAGAGGAGATTAGAGAAAAGATAAGAAAGGCGATAGGTGTTGACCTATGGAAGTGAAGGAATTAATCGGGAAGGTTTATCGTGTATCAGGACCCTTAGTTGTGGCAGAGGGATTGAAAGCCAGAATGTACGATGTGTGCAGGGTTGGTGATGAGGGACTGATGGGTGAAGTGGTTGGACTTGTAGGAGAGAGGGCATTAATTCAGGTTTACGAGGATACGTCAGGGATAAAACCGGGAGACAAGATTGAGAACACAGGGATGCCCTTGAGCGTTGAGCTCGGCCCAGGTTTGCTCAAGTCAATATACGATGGAGTTCAAAGACCTCTTCCAGCTTTGAAGGATGAAAGTGGTGACTTCATAGGCAGGGGAATTGACGCTCCCGCCTTGGACAGAAGTGTCAAGTGGGAGTTCAAGCCTGTGGTCAAGAAGGGTGACAAGGTGAATGGAGGGGACATTATCGGGACTGTTCAGGAAACAGAGTTCATTGAACAAAAGATTCTTGTTCCTCCCAACATCACTGGAGTTATCGGGGAGATTTATGAGGGAAGCTTTACTGTAACGGATACTGTGGCGGTTCTTGAAGATGGAACCGAGCTCAAACTCTCCCACAAATGGCCTGTGAGAATCCCAAGACCCTATCAGGAGAAACTCCCGCCTCAGATTCCTCTTATCACAGGGCAGAGAATTCTCGATGCCATCTTCCCTGTTGCAAAGGGAGGGACTGCTGCAATTCCTGGGCCTTTTGGCTCAGGAAAAACAGTCACACAGCATCAGCTTGCCAAGTGGAGCGACACCCATGTTGTGGTTTACATCGGATGCGGTGAGAGAGGAAACGAGATGACTGAAGTGCTTGAGGAATTCCCTGAGCTTGAGGATCCGAGAACCGGAAAACCACTCATGGAGAGGACTGTGCTCATAGCCAATACATCAAACATGCCCGTTGCTGCGAGAGAGGCAAGTGTTTACACAGGCATTACAATTGCCGAGTATTTCAGAGATATGGGCTATGATATCAGCATAATGGCTGATTCAACAAGCAGATGGGCTGAGGCAATGAGAGAGATCTCAGGAAGACTTGAGGAGATGCCGGGCGAAGAGGGGTATCCAGCCTATCTCGCCTCAAGGCTTGCAGAGTTCTATGAAAGGGCTGGAAGAGTGAGAACCCTCAACGGAAACGTTGGAAGTGTTACGGTTGTTGGTGCTGTCTCACCACCGGGTGGTGACTTCAGCGAACCCGTCACACAGAACACCCTGAGAATTGTGAAGGTTTTCTGGGCTCTCGATGCCAAGCTTGCTGCAAGAAGACACTTTCCGGCCATAAACTGGCTCCAGAGCTACAGCCTTTATGCAGAGAGTTTGGCAGAGTGGTTCAATGAGAACATCGCTCCAGAGTGGAGCGAACTGAGAAAGTGGGCAATGACGGTATTGCAGGAAGAAGCCAATCTGCAGGAGATCGTTCAGCTTGTCGGGAGTGATGCACTGCCAGAAAGCCAGAGACTTCTGCTTGAGGTTGCCAGGCTGATAAGAGAGGTATTTTTGCAGCAGTATGCCTATCATCCGGTTGATACTTACTGCGATCTGAAAAAGCAATATGACCTTCTCAAATCAATCAAGGACGTGAATGACATATTCTACAAAGCACTTGAAGCAGGAAAGCTTGTTGAGGAAATCATAGGCGTTGAAGGCGTTGACGAATTTGCAAGAGCAAAGTTTGAAGAGGATTACAGGAGTGCAATTGAAAACGCAATAAAGAAGATCAGGCACAATCTGGGGGTGGAGTGAATGAAGGAGTACAAAACTATAACACAGGTAGCAGGACCACTTGTTTTTGTTGAGAAGACAGAGCCGGTTGGTTATGGAGAGCTCGTTACGATAACACTGTCGGATGGCGCAACAAGAAGAGGACAGGTGTTGGACACATCAATGGATGTTGTGGTTGTGCAGGTTTTTGAGGGAACGAGAGGCATCGACACCTCATCCACAGTCAGGTTTACAGGAGATATCATAAGGTTGAATGTCAGCTACGACATGCTTGGTAGAATTCTGAGCGGTTCTGGAGACCCGATAGACGGAGGGCCGAAGATAGTCCCTGAGGAGAGGAGAGAAATCATAGGTGCTGCCATAAATCCATATGCAAGGCAGTATCCGAGAGAGTTCATCCAGACAGGCATATCAGCCATTGATGGAATGAACACACTCGTTAGAGGGCAGAAGCTTCCAATTTTCTCAGGCTCTGGATTACCGCACAACGATATTGCACTGCAGGTTGCCAGGCAGGCCAAGGTGAGAGGAGAAGGAGAGGAATTTGCTGTTGTTTTCGCTGCTATGGGCATCACTCATGAAGAAGCCTATCAGTTCATGAAGGATTTTGAAAGAACAGGAGCTCTTGAGAGGGCTGTAGTTTTCCTGAATCTTGCCAACGACCCGGCCATTGAGAGATTGCTTACTCCAAGGATGGCATTGACAGCAGCGGAATATCTGGCTTATGAGTATGATCTGCACGTTCTTGTCATCCTGACAGACATGACCAACTACTGCGAGGCTTTGAGAGAGATCTCTGCTGCGAGAGAAGAAGTTCCCGGGAGAAGAGGCTATCCGGGTTACATGTACACAGATCTTGCCACAATCTACGAGAGAGCTGGGAGAATAAGAGGCAGAAAGGGAACAATCACCCAGATGCCAATACTGACAATGCCCGGAGACGACATAACACATCCAATTCCTGATCTCACCGGCTACATCACAGAGGGGCAGATTGTGCTGAGCAGAGAGCTTCATGCAAAGGGAATATACCCCCCAATCAACGTTCTGCCATCTCTAAGCAGATTGATGAAGGAAGGTATTGGTGAAGGAAGAACAAGAGACGATCATGTACAGTGGAACGATCAGATGTATGCTGCTTACGCTGAGGGTGTTGATCTGAGAGGTCTTGTGGCAATTGTTGGTGAGGAGGCATTGTCAGACAGGGACAGAAGGTATCTGAGATTTGCAGATGAGTTTGAGAGAAGATTCATCCAGCAGGGAAGGTATGAGGATAGAGACATCGAAACAACACTTGCAATTGGATGGGAACTGCTTTCAATGCTGCCTGAGGCTGAGCTGACAAAGATAGAGAGGAAGTTCATCGAGAAATACCATCCTGCCTACAAGAAGAAAGCGGAATAACCCTTTCAATTTTTTGAGGTGAAAACATGGACGTACAGCCGACAAGAATGGAGCTCATAAAGCTCAGAAGAAGAATAACAATGGCAAAGAAAGGTCATGCTTTGCTTAAAATGAAGAGAGACGGCCTTATAATGGAGTTCAGGACAATTCTTGAGGATGCTAAGAGGGTCATAGACGAAATGGTGCAGAGATACAGGGAAGCTCAGGAAAAACTTGCCCTTGCTATGGCGGCGGATGGTGTTGTGGCAGTTAAATCAATAGCTCTGTCTGTTGATAAGGAGCCGTCATTCACTCTCAAAAGAAAAAACATAATGGGTGTTGTAGTTCCAGTGATCAAGAGGGAAATTGTAAGAAAATCTGTTGCTGAAAGAAATTATGGCATCATTGGCACAACAGCGAGAATTGATGAAGCGGTTGAGGCTTATGAGGCTTTGATTGATGCAATACTTGAGGTTGCTGAAATCGAAACAACACTCAAAAGGCTGATTGACGAGATTGAACGGACAAAGAGGCGAGTTAACGCCCTTGAGTTCAGGGTCATTCCTTCAATGGAGGATGCTGCGAGATACATAACCTTCAAGCTTGAGGAGATGGACAGGGAAAACATAATAAGGCTCAAGAAGATCAAGGGTAAGAAGGAAAAGGCAGAGGCATGATATCTGAAAGAATATTCAAATGGCTCAGCGATGAGGAAAACCTTGTAAGAATTCTGAAGTACTGGTGGGTAGTGAGCGCGATAAGGGTGTCTGTTGGCCTGATTCTATTTTTAATTATTGTTTTCAAGATATTCGATCTTGCCTCATTAAGGTGAATAGTTCATGTATTTTGAGGTCTGGATAGACCTGTCAATGAAAGATAGCATTCTGAAAAAACTAAGAGAGGAATTCCATGAGATCTATGAGGTTTTTTACGACTACCACTTCATTGTGAATGCTGAAAGTGAGGAGGAAATCCTCGCAATAGATGGAGTTAAATATGTCAGGAAACATTACAACTGCTGATGAAGTCGTGGAGATTTATCGGGTTTGATGATAGCTTTAAGGGCGATGAATGCTACATTGTTGGAGCAGTTGTTGAGGGGAAAAGCTACCTTGAAGGAGTGATGGTAGACAGAATTGAAGTTGATGGTCTGGATTCAACATCAAGGATTGTCTCAATGCTAAGGAGGTCAAAATTCAAAAATCAAATAAAGGCAGTTTTTCTTGATGGTGTTACATTCGGTGGCTTCAATGTTGCTGATATTGCTGAGATAAACAGCTCCCTGAATATCCCCGTTATTGCTGTTACGAGAAAAAAACCTGATTTTGAGTCGATATACAGAGCTCTTGAAAATTTATCAGATGCTGAGTTAAGAAAGGGTATAATAAAAAAGGCTGGCGAAGTCCACACATACAGAGATGTGTACTTTCAATTCTCAGGATGCGACATGAAAAATGCGGTTGAAATGATAAATGTCTCAATTCTGAAAGGGAACATGCCCGAATGCCTGAGAATAGCCCATATTATTGCAACAGCCATCATTCATGGGGAAAGTAAGGGAAAGGTTTGAAAAAATTCAGACAACAAAATCCCATTTTCTGCCATCTTTTGTGAACACATGCACGGTGCATGCCAAGCAGAGGTCAAAGCTGTGTATCACCCTTATAACTTCCCACTGGTCATCCTTGGTTATTGGAGTCCCAACAAGAGCCTCTTCGAGGGGTCCGGGAGTTCCATTTGAGTCCCTCGGTGAAACATTCCATGTTGTTGGAGCGATAACCTGATAGTTCTCCACTTTCCCATCTTTTGCTCTCATCCAGTGTCCGAGAGCTCCTCTTGGAGCCTCTCTCATTCCCACCCCTTCTCCTGTTACGTTGTCTGGATATTCAACATACACCTTTTTCCCTGCGTACTCCGTGAGCTGAAGGAGCAAACTCTCAAGGTAGTCAATCATGACAAGCTCCTCCTGAATCCTTGCAATGTTTCTTGCAAGAGCATTGCTGGCTGCTCTGCCTCCTGCAAGTTTCTTCCTGAGGTCAAGTGGATCTCCAACACCCCATCCATCTCTGAAACCCTTTGCAACCATTCTTGCCAGTGGACCGACTTCAGCTGGCTTTCCGGCATATCTGGGAGCCTTTGCCCATGTGTATGCTCCAGCCTTACCATATTCCGGAATGAGCTTTCTCGTGTCTTCGGTTCCAACATACTCCCCACCGGCTTCATCGCTGTAGTAGGAGTGCTTCACATCCTCGCTTATCTTTCTGTAATCGAACTTCTCAATGTCACTTCCGTTGAAGAACCCTGAAGGGAAGAAGAGCTTTCCATCAGTATCTGTCAGAAATCCGTAAGCGAGCATTGTGGGGGTTCTTTTCCCCATGTCTCCAATACCCTTGTTTGCCATAACCAGGATCAGAGAAACGAGATCGTAAAGACCCCTGCCTATCTCAGGATCGTTTGGAGGTATCACTTTTTCTCCTTTTTCCAGTTTTTTGCTCACATCATCAATTATGTATCCTGCCACATCGGCTGTGTGTTCAATGGCGGTTTCTTTAAGGCCAACACCAATTGCCCACTTCTTGACATCCAGAACTATGCTTATCAGTCTTGCAATGACTTTCTTGTCTATCTCCATTGTAACTCCACCGGGAATCGGGGTCATTATGTGGGGGACTTTCCCACCTATGTATGCCATTGCCTGATGAAGTCTTCTCTGCGCCTCAACAGCCTCCTTGACACCCTGTCCAACGAGAGGATCAAATCTAACAAGACCTGTTTTGAAAAGGGTGTCGCAGTAATCCGGGCCTGTTAAAGCATATGCCCATACAGGGTGGTCGAAGACATACTGCAAAGCTGCAATGATGTTTCGCAGCAAAAGTGCTGCATCTGGCAATCCATGCCCCCATTCGTTTGTAAGCCCAGCAGCATTTTCAATCGCAAAAAGACTCGCAAGCCTGTGGTCATTATGACACACACCGCAAATTCTCTGAAGAAGTATTGGAGCATCTCTTATGTCCCTGTTTATCACTATCCTCTCAAATCCCCTGAACATTGTTGCAAGAGCCTTAGCCTCTTTTACAGCACCATTCTCAACGTTGAGCCTCACACCATGATGACCCTCAAGTCTTGTTACAGGATCAATTACCACTTCCACGCTTAATCACCTCCTCAACCCACAGGGGATGCTCTTCCTTTGCCTTTTCAACATCCATATACCCTGTGAATACAGACTTGTTGAATGGGAAGAACTTCTTTCTGAGATGACTGAAGTACATGTGCCAGGTTGCAATGAAAACAACTGCAAGGATTGCCTCCTCCCAGTGAGCGACCCGTATTGCAACGAATATATCTCCAGACGGTGAGAAGTACTCCGGATAGCTGAGCACCAGTCCTGTCAGAATCATAACAACCATTCCCCAGAAAGCTCCCCAGTACTCAAATTTCTGGACGTAACTGAACTTATCATATTTTGGAACATAATTCAACTTTCCAAAAACGAATTTGACATCGGTGAAAAAGTCCTGAATGTCTTTTTTCCTGGGAATCATACCTTCTGGCCTCTTTACCAGTGCCCAGATTATATGATAGATCCCTGCAAATATCATGACAAAACTTGAAAGTCTGTGAAACCCTCTCACAGTTTCAACTCCGCCCATTGCGTTTATTGCTGCCATCCCCCAGTCTGTGTATCTGTAGAGCAATGGCAGTCCAGTTACTGCAAGGAATATGAAGCTTGTTAACAGAAGGAGATGCTGAAATCTCTGATGCAAATCAAATCTTTTTATTTCATTCATTTCTCCTCCTCCTTTTCTTTATCAAGCTTGTGCTCCCTGTATGCGTGCATGGCTATGTATGCGCCAGCTCCAACAAGCACTGCTCCAGTCAGAGTTGAGAAAATGGCTTTTGTAGCATCAATTTCTAGTCTGCTCTGCCCCTTGAAGAATGGAGATGTTTCATCCGGGAAGCCTGGATGCATGCAGCCTATGCATGGAGCACCGGCATTCATGCATACATTAATACCACCATTCCACTTTGTTTCGCTACAGGCAGCAATTGTAATCGGCCCTCTGCATCCAAGCTTGAAAAGGCATTTGTTATATCTGAAGTCGCTTTCCTCAAAGCTCTTTGCAAACCATCCCTCATCATAAAACCCTCTTCTCGCACAATTGTCGTGGATTAGGTTTGAGAAGAATGCTTTTGGCCTCCAGTAGTTATCCAGATTAGGAGCAACTCCAAGAAGGGCTGCTGCAAGTACAGTTAAAAGCCAGTCAGGATGCCCCGGGCATCCAGGTATCAGTATCACGGGAACAGATGGCTTTTTACCTTTCAGGAATTGGTAAAGCCCAACTGCATTTGTAGGGCTTTTTCCGGTGTAATCTCTGCCTGACGGAATCCCACCATACGCTGCGCAGACTCCAAATCCAACAACGGCAATCTTTGTTCTGGGGATGAGATCGTTCAGCCATTCAACAAGGGTAACTTCTTTTCCGTTTTTCTCACCAAATGTGCATGCAACCTCCATGTCTCCAGTTGGAATCGCTCCTTCAAGCACGAGAATGTCAGGATCGTATTTTTCGAGAATGCTTATTGCCTCGTCGCCAAATGAAGGCATGATTGTTGGATGGAATGCTATGTTCACGCTCAGCTCTTCAATAGCATCGTAGATGTCTGGATCTGATGCTTGAAGAAGTGACACTGTGCATGCAGAGTCGCTCTGTCCTTGAAGCCAGAATATCTTTACGTCGTTCTTCTTGGCTTCTTCAAGCGCACTTACAATCTCTGACTTGTAGGACATCAGAAATCCTGATGCTCCCATTGCTGCCAGTACTTTATTAAACTCCCTTCTGCTTAATCTCACAATCTCCCCTCCTCCAGTATTCCTCATAATTGATTCTTGAGATTTGGGAATCTGGTATCTATATCAAAAAGATTGTATTTAATTTTTTCGCATTTTTTTAAAAAGTAAATATAATATCCTTTTTAGTAGTTATTCCATTACAATTTTTTTTGGATCTAATTAATTTAATGTCTCTGGAATACACATATTTTTCTATCCTCAATTAATACGGAATCCTTTGAGAAGGAATTGATGACATATGAGTTGCTCCTTAAATGATCTGTAACTGATGTTGCTGAGTATGATGTTCTCCCTGCTGCCAGAAAGGCATATATCATAATCTGATCGGCCAGATGTCTGTCAAAAATTCCATCTGTGCCAAGTTCATCTGTCAGGTCAACTGCAGCCTCCATTCCAACCTTTTCAGCTGGTTTTCCCTTTTCTCCAAGCGACACAGAACCTTTGTAATTGCAGAAGAGAGTAATCCCAGATCCGGTGGAGAACCCTCGTACAACTTCAGTATCTATTTCAGCACTGTAACCTCTGCTCTCAAGAAATTCCTTTGCTGATTTTGCCTGCCTCTCAGCAACATGCTTAGGAAGGTTTGAGCAGTGGCTTATTCCACCAATCTTTTTGCAATCCGAGCCATGAAAATCCTTGCCCCTGAGTCTGGTTTCTTCTACATCAATTATGACTTTTCCACCACCTCTGGGGTAGTATCCTCTCTTTATTACTTCAGCATGAACATTAGCACCCATTTCTCCAAGTGCCCTGAGGGTGACAAATTTGAAATAATCCATGCTTGGACTCCATTTAACATCCGTTCCTCCTGTTATTTCAAGTCTGCACCGCTCTCCTGAATGTATTATTGGCGGAAGAACTGTTTGCAGGAGCAGAGTTATGCTTCCTGCCGTGCCTATGTCTATCCTCATGTCCCTGATTCTCAAACCTCTCGGTCTGAATACAACCTTGGTTGAGCCAATTCTCAATCCTTCGACATCAGCATTGCACAATTCTTTTGCAACCTCAATTCCCTTTAAATGCTGAGCCTTAAGCCCGGGTTTTGGTCTGTTAGCTCTTATGTTGAAGATCTCCACATCCTCCCCTGTTATGCACGACAGAGCTATGGCTGTCCTGAGAATCTGTCCACCACCCTCTCCATAACTTCCATCTATCTTTATCATCAATCCCACCTCTCTCGATTAGTATCAAAAGCACATCCCGGTCAATGGGATGATCTTGCTCTGATCACTCCTTTTCAGTTGAAATGTTTTTCAGAATTTCATCAGGAAGAAAGCCTTTGATGAACTCATAAATCTTTGGACTCACCCAGACAACCCTTTTCCACCCACCCTCACCCTTCAAAAACCCCTTGGATTTCATGTAAGCAAAGCTTATGCCAACAAACCCCTCAACCTGTGTGCCGAGAATGAATTTCTCCATTTCAGCAAATCTCAGCCCGATGGGAGTCTTTCTTCTATAATTTCTGTCAGCAATCCCAAAACCATCCCTCTCAGGAATGTAAAACACTATCGCCTCGGCAAAATTCCCGGTGAGAGGAGGATTCTCAAGAACTGAGTGAATCTTCACACCCCTGACCCTTGACTCAGTTCTTCTCTCAATTTCCTCATTCACACCGCTGTACTCACCTTTTTCAGCATCTACCACCTCACCTTTTTCAACAGGAGAGTAATAGCTTACGGTTTCAAGCTCACTGGCAGATTTTGCCTCAGTGTAGAGAGTCCCGCATGGAGAGGGTCTTTCGGGAGTTATGATGCAGGCATGGTAGGGGAGGTATGCCTTGCATGACTCACATATAAAGAACTCCTGAACATCCCTCTCAGCTAAATTCCTGCTCCTCATCTCCCTCTCAGCATGTATTTCAGATGCTCTCTCTAACACCTTTTCAAACTCGTCTTTGTCACATACGATCCTCACCTTAACCTTATTTACCGCCTTAATTGACTTTACAGTCCTGAAAATGGTCTCTCCAACACATTCTGGGGTAAAGCTGTCAGCTGAGTCCATTGACACAATTATAACAACATTTTCCCTTCTGAATCTGTATTCAACCCCCTTCATTCTGCCCAAAACCTCTGAAAAAAGGCTTTCGATGGCCTGAGCGGAGTCATCGCTTATCCCTTCTGCAATAACATGCAATCCAATTCTGTCTTCACACTCTCCAGCAATCTCAACACCCTCCTCATCAACCTCTCCTGCCTCAACAAGCTCAAAGCCCCTGAATCTCCTGCCGTCTCTCACTCTTTCTCCCAGGAATAGGGGACTCATTTCAATGCATTCTGAGTCAGCCTCAATCTTCTCAGGATCGATGAACCTCTCGATCATATCATTTAATTAACTCCTTTCGATAAATAGACAGAGGACTTTTGACAGATTAGGTCAGAGGTGATGAAATGCAGGTTGGTGTTATAGGGAGTGGGAGCTGTTATAGCGATATTTGTGAGGTGGCATTCAGGATAGGTCAGCTTCTCGCAGAGAAAAACTGTGTCGTTATCAATGGGGGACTTGGAGGAGTTATGGAGGCCGTAAGCAGAGGTGTTAAAAGCAGAAATGGGATTGTTATTGGGATAGTGCCCGGAAAAGATAGGGAAATGGCAAACAAATACTGTGACTATGTTATTGCAACGGACATGGGCCATGCAAGGAATATGATAATCGTCCACTCAAGTGATGTGTTAATTTCCATAGGAGGGAGTTATGGAACGATTTCAGAGATGGCGATAGCACTGAAAGAGGGCAAAAGAGTGGTTGCATACAGACCATCTGTCATTCTGGAAAAATTGATTGTCGCAGAAAACCCTGAAGATGCTGTTGAAAAAGCTCTGGGGGGACACGAATGAAGATTGTTGAATTTGAGATGGAACGAGACGAGATACTCGATATAACAGATGAAGTCCAGAAATTTGTTGAGAAGAGTGAGAAAGAGGATGGGGCAGTGCTGATATTCTCTGTCGGCTCAACAGGTGCGATAACAACGCTTGAATACGAACCGGGGTTAAAAAGAGACCTTCCAATGATCATGGAAAAAATAGCTCCATACTCAGATTATTACGAGCACCACAGAACATGGAATGATGACAACGGCTCCTCACATGTCAAATCAGCCATAATCGGAACAAGCATGATCGTGCCTTTCTCGAACAGGAGGCTGATGCTGGGGACATGGCAGCAGATTGTTCTGATCAACTTTGATACGAGAAGAAGAAAAAGGAGAGTCATCTTGCATGTTCTTTAGCAAAGTTTAAATTTCACGTTTCGGTTTTTTAAATCATGTCGAGAATACTCTTACTTCTCACATTCACGCTGATCGCACTGATAGGTATTGCGGTTGCTGCACAGACTGTAACAAAGGATAATTTTGCAGAGCCGATTGTGGAGCCGAAGCTCAATGATTATTACCTTCCCGGAGCGAGTCTGAGCCTAAACATGACGATTGAGCCAAAAACAACAGACGATGCGAAACTTATAGATGGCAGGGTGTATGAATTCAATACCTCGCTTGAGAACCCATCAATGAAGGTGAGCGTTGAATATGCCGGTACTGGCCCTGTGAGGATATATCAGGATTCGGACTACATAAAAGCCGATGTCAAGGACTGGGAGGACGGGCTCAGCAAAATCATTGTTGAAGTATCTGGAAAAGTTCCAGCGGTTAATGAGAGGATAAAAAAAGTGACAGTCATTGGTATAGAGATTCAGGATGCTGAGAGCGGGGCTGTAAGTCCGGTTGTGATAAATGTTGTCAATAAAGATCTTTTCTCCTCATACATATCTCAGCTTGAGGAGAAATACAATTCTTTATCCTCAAAAACTGGCGAGCTCGAAAACAAGGGTGTTGCTGTGGCTGAAATCAGGCTGAAGCTCAACTCTGCAAAAACCAAGCTTGATGATGGCAAAACATACCTCAGCAATGAGAACTATGGAGAGGCGAATGCAAGTTTGAGTGGTGCTGAAGGTTTTCTGAATGACGCAGAGAAGCTCATCAGAACGGCAGAGATAACTCTCCTATCAGAAAATGCCAAGGATAAGCTTAACACGATGTTCTCCAAGATGACCGAATTTGAACTTCTCATTCAGAATCTAAAGTCAAAGGGTAAATCAACACTCAGCTACGAGGTAAAACTCGATGAATTCAAGCAGGATTACTCTGACTTCAACTCCCGGATATCTCAGGCCAATGATTACTTGGCCAAGGGTCTTTACGATGATGCCGAGACAGTTCTGAATGATGTCATATCTGGAATTAACTCAAAAACTGAGGAGATAGTCAATCTGATTGATGAGCTTAAGCCGATGGTCGAGAAAACTCCGACTCCAACACCAACTCCAGCTGAGAAAGAGACACCTCAGGGACCGAGCATTGGTGAACGAATCTCTGAGTTCTCCTCCGGGTTATCGTCTTGGTTCTCTCAGAACAGGGATAAAATTCTGCTTTACGGTGGTGGACTTTTGGTTCTTGTTATCGTGGGTTTCGCAGGCTACAGGGGTTTGAAGGTTTACATGAAGAAAAGAAAATGGGATGAACTCAAATAAAGCTCTTCTCTACCAGTTTCATCAGAAACCTGTTTATCTCGTAGAGAGGAGATCCGTATATCTTTTCAAGCTTTGAAACAGCTCTGCCACACCCAGAATACGGGCTTATTATACCGGCTCCTTTGAGTTCGGCGATGACTGCTCCACCATCCTTCCCGTATTTCCGGGCTATGGATGTTATGGTATCCCCGGATATCAGGAACCCTTTTCTCTGAAAAATCAAATCCCCGACTATCTTAACAAAATTCTCAGGCTCTTTTTCTCCAATCTTTCTGAAGTAATCTGCTACTGCCTTTTTCCAGTCACAGCTGGTTTTCACAACTTCTCTTATAATATAGGGAATCTCGAGATCCTGGAGTGTTAATATCCTCATTCCCCATGACAGAGAGTCCTTTTGGGAATTGACAGGAAAAGCAAGCTTTTCCGAGTCAAAGAATAGCAACAGTTCCTCATCAATATCTTCTTTTGGAATAAAACCTTTTTCTGAATATTTTTCTATCAGTCTGTATCCCCTGAGAGCAGTTTCATCTTTCAGTCCATCCTTATCAATGCACCGTAGGGGCATACCTCAACACATTTGTAACATTCCATGCATTTTTCAGGATCAATCCTGACGACTTTCCCCCCTTCCCTTATTATCGCATCAGTCGGACATACCTGAGAGCATTTGCCACATCCCTGACACCCAAGGATTGCTGGCGGCATCATCCACCTCCGTATCTCTTTCTGAACTCCTCTATTGTCTCTATTACCTTTCTGTACCAGTTTTCCAGTATTTCTTTCATCTCCCTTGCCACGTCATCCGGATTGACTGCTCGGTATGTGTAGTAGTAGCCTCCCCCTCTGATCAGCCTTTTCTCCCGTATAACTATGCCAGCGAGCATGAGTTTCTGGAGAGACTTGTATGTTGTGTTCTCACTTTTTCCTGCAATTGAGCTCAGCTCTTCTATTTTTTTCTCGCCTTCAGAGAGGAGAATTCTGTATATCTCAACATCGCTCTCATTTATTCCGTAAAAACACTCAAGAACGTTGTCACAGCTAAGGATTGTGATTGAGTCTTTTATTGTTTTCATCCTCTGCCACCCTCACCTATCACTATAACTC
>JALUWC010000502.1 GCA_027019885.1 Geoglobus sp. | reverse complement strand
TGATTACCTGACCGCACATCTCTCTCCTCTTACCCTTGCATTTCTCAGGCTTGCAATCAATTCTGCAATGCTCTATGCGATAGTCAGAGATGTCCCAACCAGCAGAAACACTGTTGTATTTATGGGATTGCTCGGAGGTGCAGTCTCAGTCGTTGGAATTCTATCCTTTGTGACGTCTGTCAAGCTCATAGGGAGCAATCTCGTCTCACCCATTTCGGCAACATCTCCAGTGATAGGAAGCCTTGCAGGAAAGGTATTTCTGAAAGAGAGACTTGGCATCAGACACGTTATTGCATTGCTCTTCGTGTTCCTTGCCGTGGTTGCAATATCCCAGGCTCCTGTGATGATCACTTCCGCCACTGAAAGGTGATGAGAGGTCGCCAATCTGAGGGGGCTAACCTTATAAATCTGCTTTTCCTTTTTGCCCCATGGAATGGTTTGAGGAGGATTACGGAGACGTTTCTCTGAAAATCAGGATAAAGGAGGTCATTGCAGATTTTCGCAGCAGATATCAGAGAATTCAGCTCTTTGAAACATTCAGTTTTGGGAAAATGCTTGTTCTTGACGGCAAAATTCAGCTAACAGAGAGGGATGAGGCGTTCTATCATGAGATGCTTGTGCACGTTCCCATGCTCACCCATAAAAATCCTGAAAAAGTTCTCATTATCGGTGGGGGGGATGGAGGGAGCCTGAGGGAGGTTTTGAAGCATAATCCGAATGAAGCCATACTGGTTGAGCTCGACAGGGATGTTATTGATGTTTGTAGAAAACATCTTGGAATTGATGAAGGAGCCTTTGAAACTGCAAATGTAACAGTCCTTGTTGAGGATGGCATGGACTATGTGATCTCTGCCAAAGAAAAATTCGATGTTGTGATTGTCGATGGAACAGATCCGAATCCATTCAGCCAGCACATTTCCAGTGCTGAATTTTATGAAGCATGTAAAAGAATTTCAGATGTCTTTGCAACCCAAAGCCAGTCACCTTTTGCTCAACCCGATTACTTCAGGACAGTTCTGGAAAACATAGCCAGAGTGATGGATTTCAGGGTTTATGTCAATTACGTTCCATCATATCCACTCGGACTGTGGAGCTATGCCATTCATGCTGAGGACTGTCCGGATATCGAAGAACTGAAAAGGAGGTTTTATGAAAGAAATATTGAGACAGTCCATTACAACCCCGAAATCCACCATGCAAGTTTTTATCTTCCTGAATGGATAAAAAAGATCGTGAATGAAGTTAAGAACAGAGACCGCTAAGATATCTTTCTGCCCATTGTAATGTATCCAGTATGGAATATCCCGACTCTCTGTCTTGTTCCAATTCTTTTAAATTCAAGATCTACTCTGACAAGCTCAAATGACTCAACATCTCTGAATCCTGTTCTGAGGATCTCCTCATAAACTGCCTTTGTCTGCTCGATGTATGGGTTGTAGACTGCAAGAAATCCGGAGTTTCTGAGCATTTGAAATGCCTTTGGTATCATTGCAACATCATCCTTCATATCCAGAAAAACAAGATCGAATTCTTTTTTGAACGCATCAGCCATCTGAACTGCATCTCCAATGATCTGATGTATGTTTTTCAATCCTGCCATTTTGAAGTTTTCTCTTGCAACTCTGGCAAATTCTGGTCTTTTTTCAACAGTAACCACCTCTCCATACTTGTTGAAGTAAGCAAAATATGCAGCGGTTACTCCACTTCCCGTTCCGGCGTCAAAAATAAGGGAATCGGGCTGAAGTCCTGAATAGGCTATAACAGCTCCAATGTCTTTCGGCATAACGGGAGTTGGTGCTTTTTTGAAAAGCCTGAAGAAATCTGCAGCGTTAAATGGCAAAACTCTGAACTCAACACCAAGATGAGTTCTTACAGAATCGCCAAAATTTCTGTTTTTCAACTCTTCAAGCTTTATTATTCCCTTGTGGGTGTGTAGCTCCCCGCTGAATTCATTAACAAGATAGTGATTTTTTCCAGATTTCAGTACAACTGGAGGCTTCATTCTTCTGTCAGCTTCAAAAGAGCTTCGGCAATATCTCCATTCGTCTCCTCTAAAGCCTTTCTTGCTTCCTCTTCGCTCACACCAGCCTGTTCCATGACAAGTGCAATGTCTTCCTCGCTTATCACAAGTCTCTCTTTTATCTCATAGCCTCCTGAAATCTGGAATGTCTCAACTCCCTTTGCGGTTATCCTGACAACAGAAGGATTCTTGAAAACCCATTCCTCTCCCTTTGTTACTATTATCACTTCCTCAGCCTCAATTTCGTCCATTTCAATACCCATCTGCTTCATCATCTTTTTCATCTGTTTTGGGTTCATCGGCATCATTGATCAGGCATTGGGGATTGAATTTTAAAAATGTAATGGTCTCTCCAAAACTTTTCCAAACAATATTTTATATGAATATATAAATAAAATGAAATTATTTTGCAACAACCGCACTCGATTTTATCGCATTCACAGGACAGACCTGAGCGCAAACACCACATCCAGCGCACATGGCCTCATCAATCCATATGTTCTCCCCATCGTACATTATTGCCGGACATGCAAATGATGTGACGCATTTCAGGCATTTCACGCATTCGTCTGTTATGACAAACGGCTTAATCTTTACACCTTTCTTCTTCCTCTCTCTGTTCCAGAGTATGGCGCAGAGCTGTCTTGCAATTATTACTGAAACTCCCTCATGGTTTAAAGCATCATTCAAAGCCTTCTCCATTCTTTTCAGGTTGTATGGATTGACAACCTCAACAAATTCCACCCCAGCTCCCTTTGCGATGTCCTCTATTCTCACCGAGTGTGGCATCTCTCCACATCCTCTCTTGTCCATTCCGGGATGCGGTTGATGTCCTGTCATGGCTGTAGTTGAGTTGTCAAGGACTATGAAAACAACATTCGCCTTGTTGTAAACCGCATTTATCAATGCTGGAATTGATGCATGGAAGAATGTTGAATCTCCCGCTGTTGCAATTACTTTATTTTTAACAACTCTTGCCAGACCATTTGCAGTGCCGAAACCGCCACCCATGCAGAGTGTTATGTCAACGGTTTCAAAGGGCTTGTTAACTCCGAGAGTGTAGCAGCCTATGTCACTTGGCAGAGCCTCCTCTCCAGCAACGTTTTTCAGGGCGTAATAGCTGGCAGCATGAGGACATCCCGGACAGAAGACAGGTGGTCTTGGCGGAGCTATTGCTGAGGTCTCCGCAACTCTCTTCAAAGCAGAGTCGTAGTCGAATGTTGCATTTTTTCCAAGCATTCCGGCAATTCCTTTTTCCACGATGGAAACATTGTATTCATAATTCATCGGGAAGTAACCATTTTCCTTCCCGAATATCTCAACATCATACTCTTTCGCAAGAGCCCTGACATGAAGCTCAACAAATGGGTCAAGCTCTTCAACAATTGCAACCCTGTCAAGCTGACCTATGAAATCCTCAAGCAGTTTGTTTGGTAAAGGAAACGTGGTTGAGAGCTTCAACAATGGCAGATCTGAATTGAGCCTTCTCAAAGCCTCTCTCGCATATCTGTAGCTTATTCCACTTGCAATAACTCCCTGTTTCGAATCACCACCCTCTATCCAGTTCAGATTTGACTTGCTGAAGAAATCCTCTATCTTTTCAAGCTTTTCAAGAAGAACCGGTTTCCTTCTTCTTGCATTTGCAGGAACCATAACAAATTGCTGGGCATTCTTTTCCCAGTCCACCTTTTCAAGCTTTTTCTCAGGAATTTTGCCAAGCTCAACTATACCGCTTGCATGATTGAGTCTTGTCACAGTTCTGAAAATCACCGGGCTTCCAAATTTCTCTGAGATTTCAAATGCCTTTAAAACGAAGTCTTTTGCCTCCTGAGGGTCTGTCGGCTCAATAACGGGAACCTTTGCAGCCTTCCCATACCACCTGTTATCCTGCTCGTTCTGGCTTGAGTGCATGCTTGGATCATCGGCAGAAATTAAAACAAATCCACCCCTTGCTCCGATGTACGCAAAGCTGAAAAGGGAATCTGCTGCAACATTGACGCCAACATGCTTCATCCCGCACATTCCTCTTTTTCCTGCCAGCGATGCACCGGCAGCAACTTCAAAGGCTACTTTTTCATTAACGGAGTATTCGAGATAGAACTCCATTCTATCTTTAAGCAGTCTGCAGACCTCACTCAATGTGTCCACAATCTCGGATGAAGGAGTGCCAGGATAGGCTGAGTAAACGTCAATTCCAGCTTCAATCGCACCTCTCGCAATAGCTTCATTTCCGAGCAAAAACACCTTTTCCTTAGGCGAATCCTTAACAACATCCTTCAGCATGTTCTAACATTGTTCGATGAAACTATAAAAATTTTTGGATATTGTAAAGCCCTTTTAAATACTGCTATCAATTTCAGTAAAATTCATATAATTTAATGTGGAACTCTGGAAAGATGAGCGAAACAAATGTGCTGCTTGTAGGTGTTGGTGGACAGGGGATTTTGACAACTTCGGCAATACTTGCAAGGTCAGCTCTTAAAGCTGGAGTTAATGTTGTCACTGCTGAAACCCACGGAATGGCTCAGAGAGGAGGAAGTGTTGAGGTTCATGTGAGATTTGGTGATGTTGATTCCCCATTGATTCCCTTTGGAGGGGCTGATATTGCCGCGAGTCTTGAGCCTGTTGAGATTCTGAGGTACACCCAGTATTTAAATGATGGCACAAAGGTAATTCTTAACACGAGGTCGATAATACCTCCTACCGTCTCCTCCGGGATTGCCCGGTATCCTGAAATCGATAGGGTTGTCGAGGCTCTTGAAAAAATTACAGACGATGTGAGCGTTGTGAATGCATCCGACATAGCCGAAAAATATGCTGGAACAGCTCAGGCGACGAATGTTGTTGTTCTCGGAATGCTCGCCAAAAAGATAGATCTGCCTTTTGATCTTGGAGTCATACAGGAAACGATAAAAGAATTCTTTCCGGAAAAACTCGTTGAGCCAAATCTCAAAGCGCTAAAAGCCGGTTATGAATACTGGGATTGAGAGGTGATAGTTATGGAGGTAAGGAAAATTTGTGTTCTCGGTGCTGGAGCGATGGGTCATGCAATCGCCGAGCTCGCTGCTATTTCAGGTTTTGAGGTAACGCTGAGAGACATAAAGGAGGAATTTGTACAGAGGGGATATGAGAAGATAAAGGAAGGGCTTGAGAGGGATAAGAGGAAGGGCAGACTTAAAGAGGAGGTTGAAGATGTTCTCGCCAGAATAAAACCTGTTGTCGATCTGGAGGAGGCTGTGAAAGATGCAGATCTGATCATAGAGGCGATTCCTGAAATAATGGATCTCAAGGGGAAGGTTTTTCAGGAGGTTGAGAAATACTGCAGGGATGATGCAGTAATCGCAACCAACACATCATCCCTGAGCGTGACAAAGCTCTCCGGGTATCTCAAGGATCCATCCCGATTTGTCGGAATGCACTTCTTCAACCCGCCAAAGGTGATGAGGTTAATTGAGATTGTTTACGGAGAGCACACAGGTGAGAGAGCCATAAAGGTTGCAGAAGAGGTTTCAAAGAGGATGAATCGAGTGATAATCCATGTCAGAAAGGATGTGCCGGGATTTGTGGTCAACAGAATATTTGTCACAATGGCAAATGAGGCTGCATGGGCACTTGAGAATGGAGATGGAAGTGTTGAGGAGATAGACTCTGCAGTCAAATACAAGATGGGTCTTCCGATGGGGCTGTTTGAGCTTCATGATCTGCTGGGAGGGGGTTGTATTGACGTGAGCTATCACGTTCTTGAGTACTACCGCGAGACCCTTGGCGAGTCTTACAGGCCAGCTCCACCTTTTGAAAGGCTCTTCAAGGCTGGACATCTCGGAAAGAAGAGCGGTAAGGGATTCTATGACTGGAGTGATGGAAGGAGAAATGAGGTTCCATTGAAAGCTGGTGCCAATTTCGATGTAATGAGGCTTCTTGCTCCCGCTGTGAACGAGGCGGCATGGCTGATTGAAAGAGAAGTTGCCACGGCAGAGGAGATAGATCTTGGAGTCATCCACGGACTTAATTATCCAAGAGGATTGCTGAGGATGGCAGATGACGCTGGAATCGATAACATAGTCAAAACGTTGGAAGAGCTTTACTCGAAGTATGGGGAGGAAAGATACAGGCCCAATCCCGTGCTTATAGAGATGATCGAGTCAGGGAAGCTCGGAAGAAAGGCTGGTGAGGGGTTTTACAGATATGGAAGGGGACTTTATGAGTTTGTGAGAACGAGAGTTGATGAGGAGAAGAGAATAGGCTACATTGTCCTGAGCAGACCGCAGAGAGCAAACGCCCTGAATCCAACGTTTCTGGATGAGATCTGCGATGCCCTTGAGATGTTTGAGGAAGATGAGAACGTGAGATGCATAGTTATAACGGGAGAGGGCAGAAACTTCTGCGGAGGTGCGGACATGGCTGTGTTCGCTCAGGGAAAGGCTGATGTGATGCATGAGTTCAGCGAGAAAGGTCACAAGGTCTTCACAAAGATAGAAACTCTCTCAAAACCTGTTGTAGCAGGAATAAACGGTCCTGCTCTGGGGGGTGGATTTGAGCTTGCACTTGCCTGTGATTTGAGAGTTATGAGCAGGAAGGCATTTCTTGCTCTGCCAGAGCTGAATCTCGGTCTCTTTCCGGGGTGGGGTGGGACGCAGAGGCTTGTCTCTCTTGT
>JALUWC010000501.1 GCA_027019885.1 Geoglobus sp. | reverse complement strand
CCATAAGGGCGCGGGTAAAAGACCCGTTTGATAGGGCCGGGGTGTAAGCGGCGAGCTTCGGCGAGCCGTTCAGCCCGCGGTCACTAAAGCCCGTGCCGGACTGCCTTACCGGTTTCAGGCATTGACTGGGAACTGTCACTTACACGGCAGCCAAAAATTTCAAAAAATATTTTTTGCTAACTGTTTTGTGGAGCTTTCAAAGCTTTTTAGGCTTGTAGGTCTTTCAGCATACGATGTATGCCACGAAAAATGCGTGTTTGATCCATTCAGGCATGTCTACAGATCTGGAAAGCTGAATCTTTTGAAAACGCTCATAAGCTCTTCATGCTCCTATGACTGCCTTTACTGCCACAATGCATGGAATAAAGGTCATAAAGCCACTCCAGACGAAATCGCAGATCTTTTTGATTATATGAGGGAAAGGAGACTTGTTAATGGAGCCTTCCTGTCCAACTCCATTTCCGATCCTGAAAAATCAATGGGTGATATAATTGAAGCTGGAGAAATGATAAGAAAGAGTTTCAGAGGATATCTGCATTTAAAGATAATCCCCGGCTGTAACAGGGATCAGATTGAAAGGGCGGTGGAGCTTGCAAATCGAGTGAGTGTGAACCTTGAATCCCCATCCTACTCCATTCTTTCCGAGTTGTGTTCAACAAAATCAAGGGCAGATTTCTCGAGGACATTCAGACTCGCCTTAAAGCTGTCAAAAAGATGTGGTAAGAGTTTCACAACTCAATTAATAGCGGGAGTTGGAGAGACTGACAGGCAGATACTGAATGTTGCAGAGAGAATTTACAGGAATGGTGCTTCAAGAGTTTACTACTCTCCATTCAGACCCGTAAAAAACACACCTCTCGGAGGAAAAAATCCTGAAAGAAAGAAAAGGATCACTAAACTTTATAGAGCTGATGCGCTCATCAGGCTCTATGGCTTTTCTGCAAGAAAGCTTTCAGAGGTGATGGAGACAGAATTTTTGCCGGATGAGGATCCAAAGATTCTGCTCGCAATGAAGAAAATTGAAGCTGGTGAAGAGCTTGAGACATTGGAGATTCCTGGAGTTGGTTTGAGAAAAGCCAAGCTTCTGGAAAAGGGACACAGCTTGGCTGAGCTAAAAAGGCTTGGGCTCTCGGTTAAAAGAGAGTCAGTATTTTTAAAGTCTCAGAAGAGGCTTGCTGACTTTTCAATTTACTGAGGTGTTACATTTTTTAATCGCCAATCATCTTCTTCAACATGGACATCTTCACCCTCGATGTTGGAACCGGCACGCAGGACTTTCTGCTTTTCAGAGAAAATGAGAACATCAGAAACTGCCCCAAGGCGATTCTGCCTTCACCAACAAAAATTGTTGCTGAAAAGGTTAGAAGACTCGCAGATAAGGATAGGAACATACTTCTGACAGGTTACACAATGGGTGGGGGACCATGCAGTAAGGCAATAAGAGATGCTGTGAAAAAGGTCAGGGTTTACGCATTTGAAAAGCCAGCCCTGACAATCAATGACAACCTTGATAAGGTTAAAAGAGAAGGCGTTGAGGTTGTAAATGAAAAGCCTGATGACAGCAATCTTGTGGAGATAAAAATGGGGGATGTCGATCTCTCTACTTACTCTTCATTTCTCTCACTTTTTGATATAGAAGTCCCTGAGAATCTGGTTATAGCAGTTCAGGATCATGGTTTCTCGCCAGATGAGAGCAACAGGAGGTTCAGGTTCAGGGTTTTTGAGAGAATTCTTAAAAAAAGACCATACCTTGACAGCTTTCTTTACAGCAAAAAGAACATTCCTGATTTTTACAACAGAATGAGTGCTGTTGTTGAAAGCATTGAGGACTTTGAAAAAGAGAATGACATCTCATTCAATCTGCATGTAATTGACACGGTTTTCCCTGCCATAGCTGGAGCGATGATGGACGTGGAAAAATTTCCGGCCCTGATTGGAAACTTTGGAAATGGACACACGATTTTTGCTGTGGTGGATAGAGACGGAAGGATATATTCGATGATGGAGCACCACACGGCAATTCTCAGAAAGATAAATATTGACGAGGTTGTCAGAAAATTCATCAGGGGAGAGCTCACGAATGAAGATATCTTTCAGCAGGGAGGACATGGGGCATTTGTTGGCGAGGTTGTTGAGGTCAGGGATTTTGTTTCAACAGGTCCAAACTCCTCTATGTCTTCATTCAGAACCGCAAACCCGGTTGGGGATGTTATGGTAGTTGGAAATGCTGGAATGGTCAGGCTGTTGATGGGAGATGAGTTTTTCAAGCTGGCAGGAGTTTGAAGAGGCAATAAGGGAGATCCTTGAAATCCATGGATTCTCAACAAAATTCAGATACGTGTTTAAAGATGAAAGGGGAAAGGCTGAGATAGATGTTCTCGCAGAAAGATACAGCTTGGTTCTTGCAATAGATGCAAAGAGATACACGGAGGGATGGTACAGGCTTTCGGCAATAAAAAAAGAGGCTGAAAAGCATGCTGGGAGATGCAGGAGGCTTGAAAGACTGGCAGGTGGGAAAGTCATTCCGGTCATCGTTCCACTGATAGATGATGTCATATATTTCCATGAGGGAAGTATAATTGTTCCATTCTCAAAGCTGAACGATTTTCTGCTTAATATTCATGCATACCTGCATGAGTTTGGCTTTGACGCAGATTGATTTTAAAATGAAAAAATTTATCTTCGAATACTTCCTGAAATTTTCCGGATGAGATTGAAGCTGTTATTGCTGATTCTACTGGCAATTCTATGTCTGATTGATGAGACATTCCCTGTGATCCTGATCCTTTTGACAATGCTTCTTCCAGGTTATGTCATCATGGAAAGATTTTTCAGGGATGTTGATGATTTTGCCAAGCTCTCACTCTACATTCTCCTTAGTGTTGTACTCTCAACTCATCTTGTTTATTATCTGTCCCTTTTTCTGGGATACACCACAGCAACAATAAAGATCTCAGCAATAATTCTTCTGGTTTCGGTTCTTTTTGCAGAGAAGCCAAAATCCAGCAAGAACTTAAGCTTTGGAATTGCGGCATATCTCATTCTTTCACTCTTTGCCTTCTCAACTCTGTATCACAGTCTCTGGTATGAAAAGGAAAATTACGTTGTTCTCTCCGGCTCCAACTGGCAGGATGCGCCCTATCATTACGAAATAATTGAGAGCATAAACAGCGGAAATTTTCCGCCTGAGGATCCATCATTCTCCGGCTTGCCACTCAGGTATCATTACTTCGTTGACCTTCATGCTGCAATTATTGAAAAGCCCCTTGGCTACTATCCTCGAATCCTCCTTTTTCTGAATTCTGCTCTCTTTCCACTCTTCTTTTTTGCAGTGTTTTACTTGGCATCCATTCTCACAGAATCGAGAAAGGCAGGTATTTACTCCGGCTTAATCTCGGTATTTGGATGGGGGTTCAGTTATCTGTGGCTTTTCTCATCGGTTCTGGCTGGAGAGTACGATCCAAAGAAGAGCTACGTTATGGACTATGCTGGATTTTTCAATCTGGCTCCATTTCTTGACAACCTGCTCCAGCAGAGGCCATTGCTCATCGGCTTGCCCGGATTTGCTGTGGCGGTTGCTTTTTTCATGCGAGGAATACAGCTGAAAGAGAGAAGGTACATCCTCCTCTCAGGAATTCTGACCGGTCTTCTCTTCCCCTTCCATGTTCTTACAACCTTCAGCATTTTTCTCTTTATTGCAGTTTACCTGATTGATTATGTTGCTGGCAGCAGATTTTTCTCTGCTGGGACATTCAGAGAAAAACCCATTGATCTCTTGAGAACTTCATATCCATTTCTTGTCTCTGTTATGCTATTTCTGCCCTTTGCAGATTTTCTTGCAAATGGAAAGCTTGGAAAGCCCTGGTTCTGGGAGTTTGGAAGCATAGCTAAAATCATTGCAAACCTTGGGATCCCATTTCTTCTCGCTCTGCTATCCCCTCTTATGAGGATAAAAAACTGGAGACTTCCATTTTTATGGATGCTCTCTGCTCTGATCTTCATCTTTCTTCCGTCCATCACTCCAAACACGTGGGACATGTACAAGTTCTTTCTGATCGCATGGATTCCGATAAGCATTCTTTTCTCTCAGTTTTTGACCTCTCTTAAAGGAAAGGCGAGATTTGCCGTTCCATTTCTGCTGATCCTTTCAACCCTTTCAGTTGTTCCCGTTGTGCTCTGGAACCAGACTGATTACGGAGCAGCAAGCAGCGATGAACTTAAAGTGGGGCTGTGGATAAGAAACAACACTCCAGAAAACTCAGTTTTCCTGACTTGGCCTTCTCTGCACTCTCCTCCAACAATGATAGGTGGAAGGTTGAGAATTCTTGGATACACGAACTGGCCCTACGGACATGGAGTTCCATTTGATCTTGTATGGAAGAGGTTTGAGGACGTTAAGGCTGCATACTCAAACACGAGCGATCTTGAAAGGGTGATAGATAAGTACGGGATTGATTATGTTTATTACGGTCTGGACGAGCGAATAAACTTCAAAAATTCATATGATGTTTTGATGAGCTCAGACAGGCTTGTTCCTGTATTCAGAAAGGGAGGAAATGTGGTTTTCATGGTCGTTAGATAGCTTTTAAAACATCCAGAGAAAAGTTAATGAAAGTAAGCTATTCATTTTGTTTATGGTTGTTAAGATCGATGGTCTTTCATTATTAAATCTTTTGATAGCCGATATAAACCATATTGAAAATTTCTTAATAACGGTAACACAAGTTGAGGGGGCAATTATTGCCATCTTTATTTCGCTATTACTTGTCGCAATTCAATTAACGATAAGAGAGTATTCAGATGTTGTTTTGGAAGTATATAGTCACTATTGGCCATTTTGGCTGATGTTTTTATCGTATATCCTGTCTATCATTTACAATGTCTCATTACTCTACATCAAAAATTTGGAATGGTGGTTGTTTACAATTGGATATTTCTGGGGAGTTGCGAATTTAGCTGTTTTTCCTGTGATTCTTATACTTATTCTACAGCTATTCAAAACAGAATAGTTTATAGGTAGATTTTTTGAAGTGATAAAGCTGTCTTACAAAATCGAGAATTCAAGCTCGATTAACAAGCTTTTTAATGTTGGCTTTAGATGTATTCATACCCGAAATATGGATGCCCTTTTTAAAATTCTTGAAAAATTAGACAAGTTCTATAAAAACAATCCAGAATATAGGGGTGCAATAGCCAGACTGAAAAAATTGACAAATAATGAAAATCAAGAAAAGATGGACAAAGATTTGGAAAACGATTTAAAGGATGTATTGGTGTTTATTGAATCCTTAGCATCATATTTGAGAGCATTAGGATTAAAAGTCATTGGAGAGTTCGCTATTGGCTCAATCACCGAGTATGATATGATATCTGTGATGGGATGGATAATGAGGCTATTTGATAAAATGCTTAATGACTTAGTCAATGAATTCCGCCAATTACATTCTACCGATAATTTAGGAAATAAGATAAAACAGACTTTGGAACAGTGCTTGCCGGAAATCAATATTATTAAAGACGAAATGAGGAAATTTGAAGACCCTGAGGTAGAAAGAATAATTATGAAGTTTGATATGTTGATAAGGAAATGCCAAGCCAGCGGTTTATCTATTGACAGTCAGTAAGAGAAGTTACTAATCCTATTTTTATGGGGAACTTACAATAACAATATGGTGGGAAACTTGAAATAATATACCTTCTGTGTTTGAAATTAGCATAACCACTCTTTTAGGGTGTTTCGACCCTTACAAAAGGAGGATAATGTTTATAAGTTAGTATGGAGAATCTTTACTATGGTGATCGGTGTTACAATGGTTAATGTCTCTCCGGGTAAGGAGAAAATCGTTTACAGTGCTGTGAAGGACATGAAGAATGTGAGGGAGGTTTATCACGTCTTCGGGGAGTTTGACTTTGTTGTCATAATAGAGGCGGGAAGCCTTTCAGAGCTCAACAAGACGGTTGATGCCATAAGGGATATTGAGGGTGTTACAAAAACCCAGACAGTTGTCGGAGCGGAAATTTAGCCATGACATCCAAGCACAGAGAGATAAGCATAGCAGAATTTTTCGAGAAGAACAAGCACATTCTCGGCTATTCAAATCCATCAAAAGCATTGATCACGTGTGTCAGAGAGGCGGTTGACAACAGCCTCGATGCATGTGAGGAGGCAGGAATTCTGCCTGACATTCTTGTTAAGATAACAAGGGCTGGAGAGAATGTTTTCAGGGTTGTTGTTGAGGATAACGGGCCGGGAATAGAAAAAGAGCACGTTCCAAGAGTATTTGGAAAGCTTCTCTATGGCTCAAGATTTCATGCCATAAAGCAGAGCAGGGGACAGCAGGGCATAGGGATCTCGTCAGCAGTGCTGTATGCTCAGATAACAACAGGAAAACCTGCTGTTGTTGTTTCAAAAATTGATGGAGGTAAGGCTTACATATTCGAGATAATGATTGATACTAAGAAGAATGAGCCTGAGATTCTGAATTATCAGGAAACAGAGTGGTTCTCTCCGCATGGAGCAAGAATAGAGCTTGAGATAAGAGGCAGCTATGTTAAGGAGAGGAAGCAGAGTGTTTATGAGTATCTCAAGGAGACATCTGTTGTGAATCCCCATGCCAGAATAACGTTCATAACCCCTGATGGAGAGATACACGAGTTCAAGAGAATAACCTCCGAGCCACC
>JALUWC010000500.1 GCA_027019885.1 Geoglobus sp. | reverse complement strand
ATTGACAGTCCTGACAACACTTTCAAAGATTTTTGTTACCCTCTCACCTCCAAAGAGCTTTCCGTCAGGATAGCAGAAGTCCTTCTGCATGTCAACAACGATCAGAGCTGATTTCATAGCCATCATTCAGTTAAACAGAATAAAAATTTTCCCGAACACATGTTCAGCATGATACCCCATCTCCAAATCTTTCAGAGAGGTGTGCAAAAACTATAAAAATTATTTCATAAAAAATTGATTTACTCCTTTTCAAACAGGTGATGGATTTTATTCTGAATGCCACAACATACTTCTATTCCAAAATGTCCTCCCTCACAGCTATCCTCTCAACCTCATCTCTTAACTCATCAAGAACATCCATCAGCTGTCTCCACTCTTCAAAATCAATATTAAACGATCCCATCTGAGCTCTAAGTTCTTTCAATCTCAATTTTAGTCTTCTAAGCACATCCCTGTAAACGTCCTCCTTTTCAGTGCCATAAAACATGTTTTCCAGCTTTCCAACAGCAGCTCTGAGAAGCCTTATTCTTTCCTCAACATCAGATGTGAATTCAAAGCTCTCTATCAGCACGACAAAACCGGATTTCAAGGGTTCCATGAAATGAATTCTGAATGAGAAAATAAATAACTATCGTGGGGGAGTGGCAGTAGTAAGCCCCCTTCTGTTTCAGGCAGCATTTGTCTGAGCGGAGTGCCTTGCACCGACGGGGACGGCCGTTTCAACTCCCGCAGGTGACCTCGGCCTTTCGGCTTCCTCGCATTACCCTGCAGGAGTGTCGTTTCTGTTCCGTTGCCGTGCCTCTCGGCACGACGCCTTGCGGCATCCCGCCTTTAACGGTGGGGGGACTTTCCTCCGCAAATGCGGAAGCTGCCCTCTGCCGCTCCCCCATAAATCTAAGTGAAAGAAAATATAAAAACTTCGCTTAGCCAAGTGTGGCTTTTCTCAGGAACCAGACCTCGATCTTTATACAGTCTCTTGGCTCACATTCCATGGTTCTGCACCCAAAGCATGGTGGTAAGCCAGTGACGTCCTCAAACTTCTGCATTATCTCCATTAATGTGAGCTCTTCTTCCTCTTCCTCTTCCGCATCAGCAGGGACGATTTTAAAGGTTTTCACACCATCCACAACAATTTCAAGTCTCTTTATTAAACCCTCCTTTTCCAGCTTTCTCAGTATCCTTGAACACTTACTGCTGTCTATGCTCAGCTCCTTCCATAAATCCTTCTGAAGAACAGACCCCTTCTCCTCAAGAAGTTTGAGAATCTGGTCCCTGATTTCCATTTTCAGTCCTCAAACGGCTGGATGAGGATTACATTGTTTCCTCTGAGAACTATATCCCCAAGAGCCCTAACCTTCTCCCCCCCTTTGTATTCTGTGGCATTGGAGAGGTGAAGGTTCATGTAATCATCAACACTCTCAAGCTTACCAACGAGGCTATTCTCTTCCCCTTTCATCTCAACTCTAATCACCCTGCCAACCATTGATTTTACCATCTGGTTCGGTAGCACCTTCCATCACCTCATTCTATCATTATTTTTCGTTTTATAGCCGAATAAAGCCTTAAGCAGTCCATAGATTTATCAAAAATAGTATATATACCTTTCCTGAATTTGAAACATGATTCTTATAACCGGAGGTGCCGGCTTCATCGGAAGCCATCTGGCAGATGATTTCATTGAAAGAGATTGTGAAGTCAGAATCCTTGATAATTTCTCCTCTGGATCTGAGGAGTTTCTGAACCCATCTGCTGAGATAATCAAAGGAGACATAAGGAGGCTTGAAGATGTTCTTCATGCAATCAGGGGAGTAGATGAGGTCTGGCATGTGGCGGCAAACCCCGATGTCAGGCTTTCAGCTCAAAAACCCGATGAGATTTATGAGAACAATGTGCTTGGTACATGGAATGTGTTGAAAGCAATGGTAAAAAATAGTGTTGACAGAATTATTTTCACATCCACATCAACTGTTTACGGAGAGGCTGAGGTAATCCCAACACCGGAAAGTTATCCGGCGATGCCCATTTCAATTTACGGAGCTTCAAAGGTTGCAGGTGAGGCAATGATCTCATCATTCAGCCACACCTACGAAATGAAGTCGTAGATATTCAGATTCGCAAACGTTATTGGCAGAAGGACACGGCATGGAGTCATATTTGACTTCATGAGGAAGCTCACAAAGAACAGGAGTGTTCTTGAAATTCTTGGCGATGGAGAGCAGAACAAGTCATACATTTACATTGATGACTGTGTTGATGCAATGATAACAGCGGTTGAAAGAGCAGATGAGAGAGTCAACATCTTCAACATAGGAAGTGAGGATCAGATAAAGGTGAAAAGAATAGCAGAGATTGTCTGCCAGGAGATGGGACTGAACCCTGAGTTCAGGTTTACAGGAGGAGATAGAGGATGGAAGGGAGATGTCCCTGTGATGCTGCTCTCCATTGAAAAGCTGAAATCCTTGGGATGGAAGCCGAGATACACAAGCGAGAGAGCTGTAAGAAAGACAGTCAGAGATTTACTCGATGAGGGCATAATCGATGGTTAAATATCCCACAGCGAGAGTTGCCGTTGAAAAGCCAAGAATGACAGAGATTGGAGCCTGAATTCCCTCGAGATTCCCTGAAACTGCCATGGAGAATGCCTGGACGGTGGATATTATAACAGGAAAGACAACAGGAAAGAGGAGTATCGGTAGCAACAATTCCCTCGCTCTCGATTTTATAACGAGGACAGAAAGGGAGCTGCTCACAACGACAAAGGCAAGATTTCCTGCTGTCAGAATCAGAACAGCAAGGATAAGATTCTCTGGATAGAGCTCAAAAACTGCCATGAATATCGGAATCACAAATACCTCCAATAGGAGCATTATTGCAGCGTTGTAAATTATCTTTCCAAAGAGGATTGATGACGGTGAAACTGGAGATATTTTAAGAGCATCCAGGGTTCCTGTCTCAACCTCCCTAAGAAAGGCTCGTGAGTAGCCCAGCATTCCTGCAAATATGAAAACGACCCAGAGTAAAGCTGGTTCAGGATTGCTCACTGTGGCACTGAAAAGCATTATGGAGAGGAATGCAAAAAGAAACAGGAAGTTTATCGTTCCTTTTGTCCTGAATTCTGTTCTGAGATCTTTGATGGCTATGCTCAGAAACTTCATTCCACTATACCCCTGTAAATCTCTTCAAGATTCTCAGACCTTCCATCGTAGATAACTCTGCCTTCTTTTATGAGCACGGTTCTCTCGCAAATAATCTCTGCCTCCTGCAGGTTGTGGGTTGTGAAGATTATCGCAGAATTAAAGTTTGAGAGCAATTCAAAAAGTCTGTTTTTGCTTTCAACATCAAGCCCCGTTGTTGGTTCATCGAGTATGAGCAATTCCGGATCGTTCAAAAGAGCCCTTGCAATTGAGAGCCTCTGCTTCATCCCCCTTGAATAATTCCTGACAAGATCATGTCTTCGCTTCCAGAGCCCGAATTCATGAAAGAACTCTTTTATCCTTTCATCATCCACATCGTAAAGGCTGGCAAAGAACTTCAGATTCTCAAAGGCTGTTAAATCCTCGTAAAGAAATGTGTTGTGGCTCACAACCCCCATTTTTCTCCTGGCCGATTCATCAACCTTCTTCCTTCCGAAAATCTCCAGATATCCTTTTGTTGGCCGTATCTGCCCGCTTATGACCTTCACAGTTGTTGTCTTTCCACTGCCATTTGGGCCAAGTAATGCTAGCCTTTCATTCTTCTTCAGGCTGAAGGTGATGTCCTTCAGAGCCTTAAACCTTCCAAACGATTTTCCCACATTCTCAAGCCTTACAATCACAGCAGATCCTCCAGAACTTTTCTAACGCCCAGAGCTATCCCTTCGACCTCTATATCATCGCCTTTCGCCCCATCTCCAACAACATATATGCTGCCGTATTTTGTTCTGTTGCCCATATCCATTCCCGCCATGACCCTGTTAACAGGCCAGTCACCTTTATAGCTCTGAACTGCAATTATCTCGAAGCTGTAGCCTCTCAGAATTTCTCTTATCTCCCTCAATCCCTGAACTATCTCCTCCTTGGTTCCATTTCTGAGGGGCTGATGAATCTGGAGCATGTGCTTTCTGCCGAGATTCTCATCCGCATTTGTCACCTCATTCATTCCCGCAATACTTTTTCCGAGAACAAACAGAACTCCGGTATGGCCTATGAATGGCTCATCAATGGCAACCGTGTATTTGACGCCTTTGCTTTCAGGAGGGTGATCTGCATGCTTTTCTCCAAGAAGCTCTGAGGTTATTTTATGCCCGACATCCGAGATGATCACATCGTATTTCCTTTCCTCCCCATCAAGAAATATCTTATGCTTTTCTCCCGGCTTTATTGCCTTTACTTCCCTTCTCAGATGTATCCCGCCACCATTTGACTCGATAATCTCAGCCAGACTTTCTGTGACTGCTTTGCACCCGCCAATCGGAATTCCGGGTCCACCATAGAGTTCTGTTCTTCTGAAAATGGGCACAATCTTCTCAAACCTCATTTGCTCTGGAGAGATGCTGAAGCTCCATCCAAGGAAAGACCTCACATACAGATATGATCTCTCACTCAGTCCCCTTGCAAACTCCTCAAGCGTTCTTTTCCTCCCAAGCTTGTTCATCAGGAATTCAAGGTTGAGCTTGAGCACATCAAGCTTTGTGAAGCTTTCTTTAGTCAGCAATTCCCTTTCCCCATTCAACAGAAACTCTCCCTCAGGCTTTGAATCAACAATCTCAACATCACATCCAATTTCCCTCAGCATCCTTCCAAGAGGGCCTCTTTTTCCATGAGGGATCATGTGCAATGCTCCCGTGCTCACCTCATACCCCTTATAGCTGAAAGATGTAAACCTACCGCCTGCAAACGGAAGCTTCTCGAATACCTCAACATCAAAGCCCTCTGAAGAGAGATATGCTCCAGCAAGCAGTCCTCCAAGCCCTGCACCAACAATGCCAGCCTTCATTCAATCACCAGAGCTGAAAGTGGACAGTAAAGCAGACATCTCCTGCAGAGAGAGCACTTCTCATGGTCAATTTCTGCTTTTCCTATGACTTCAATTGCATCAAATCTACATGAGAGCATGCAGAAGGCGCATCCAACACAGCTGTCTTTGACAACTAATTTCTCCACAGGATTAAAAAGAGGGTTGGGATAAATATATTTCTCGGTGGAGCTTTGTCTGGGGTAGTTTTGATGAAGTGGAAAATGAAGTTATTGGTTCATACATTGATCAGAATGAAAATAAGCATAACAAAGAGGCTTGATGAGCAGCAAAATATTGCATTCCGTGCAATCGTTGGGTGAATATGCAGAAAAACACACATATGATCAAACCTGATTGATCGGAGTAGATAATGACGGAAATAAGAGAGGTGTTTGTGGAATTTAAAAAAGACACAGAAGATTCAGATACAGACCTGCTTCGTCCTTGGAGGAGATATGGATATACGTTTGTGATTTCGAAAAGAGAAGCTGAAGAAATACTTGAAAGTGGAGTTCCACGTCTGGTGGAATTCAAAATGTCCGTAAATTATTAAATGACGCAGATGAACAATCTGAAGGTTAAAACCATGATAAAAATAAAGAGAATCTATGAAAAATCTTCAAAAGATGATGGGTTTCGGATACTGGTGGATAGGCTCTGGCCAAGAGGAATCAAAAAGGAGAATGCCAGGATTGATTTATGGATGAAGGAAATAGCCCCTTCAGATGAACTCAGAAAATGGTTTTCACACAAAAAGGAGAGATGGCAGGAATTTAAGCGAAAATACAGAGAGGAGTTAAAGGAGAAAGCGAGATTGATAACAGAGATAAAGAAGCTTGAAAGTGAGCACGGAACTGTAACCCTTCTGTTTTCAGCAAAAGATGTTGAACACAATAACGCAGTCGTGCTGTTGGAAGTCATAAAAGAAGAGAGTGACAGTATCGATTAAAACGCAAAAATACAGTGCTATGCCGTGATAATCCCAAGCTCGGAAAGCCTCTCCGGCAGGTAAACATCTGTAACGTAATCAAGCCCGTACTTTGCCAGAGCCTGCTGCTCCGATTTCTTGCCAAGCTCAAGTTGCAATTTGACTTCACTTTTCCAGAAGTCGGTGTCGAATCTTGGATCTGTGAGTATTGCATTCAGCGCTCTGATATCCTGCTCGGACAGCTTGTCAGCGGGAAGCTTGTACTTCACAATATCAGACGGTCTTATGCCAACAAACATTGCCGATGGAGTGGCAAGATATTCGCTGAGGTGGGCTGACTTAATGCTTCCATACGCAACACTTGCATAGATTCTGTAGCTCCAGGGATCACCATCTGTGAAGACAACAACAGGCAGTCCGAGCTCTGTGCTCATTCTCTTCAGCAGTCTTCTTGTGCTTCTTGCTGGCTGACCCTTCAGATGCACGATTATGGCATCAAAGTTCTCATCAAAGCCGTTCTCAATGAGCCTGTCCCTCATACCTCCAGTCTCTATCGCAATGACAAATTTCGCATCATGCTCAACAAACTCAAGCCTGTCAACATTCACGGGAATCTGGTAGCCCCCCTCACCTACATCATCCTGACAGTGGATCTCTCTAACTCCTCTTCTCGTCTCCTCCCTGATCTTTATCGGCCCGACAACAGTTGCACCATCCTCCTCAGGCCTTATGTGGAAGTGCTCTCTCTGAAAGGCTGTT
>JALUWC010000499.1 GCA_027019885.1 Geoglobus sp. | reverse complement strand
GAAGATCAGCTTAAATCCAAAATCTGGAGAACGTATATTATTTTTTGAAATAGATAACGACAATTGCATAACAAAGAATGAAATAATCAAGTTTAAAGAAAAAAAATACCCAACAGAGAAAGGTGCAGTTTGTGATTTGCTCATACTCTATTCTAAGGAAGGTTTAGATCGTAAACTGTTCATGTTAGTTGAACTTAAAGGAGACACAACAGATGAAATTAAAAAAGGAATTAGACAGATATATATATAACATACGAATATTTGGGGTGTGAACTAAGGAAAAAATTAAAAAGCACTTATTCACGAATCGACTGGCTCGGTATTATTGTATCACGCAGCAGTTCACCTAAATCTATTAAAAAGTATTTGAAAAACACATCGATACGTATTATCCCAATATCTAAACCAGAAGCGAATGACAAAGTTGTAAGACCTAGAGTTAGAGAGATTTTCAGTTATGTCAAAGTCTAATTATGGGTTTTTCTTATGATCTTGGATTTTTACGATAATAACTATTTTCTTCGTGATTAAACGTAGATTCGATGGTAGCATAGAATTCCGATATCGATCACTCTAAATTTATTGAGTCTCCCAAATCTATTTACAATATTTTAGAGATTATTTATTTCTCCTCATTATCCATCAGTTCCGTTACTTGACTCATATTTTCAACAGAGCAAGTTTGTCTTATTTTGTATTGTTGGTTTATCTATTGTATCTGAAATTGTAAAACGCACTAAAATTTCTGTCGATATTCGTAAAGTTTAAATCCTATTGGGACAATGGGAGTTCATGACGGAGTATAAAGAGATTGTCTACGACAAGGAGTGGTATGACCATACAGCCTTGATTGCAATAAACCGCCCCCACGAGTACAATTCCTACACGTTAACAACTCTCAGAGAGATGGTTTCTGCAATTGAGGATGCGATGTGGGATGACAATGTGCAGTTCATAGTGCTGTCAGGAGTTGGAGACACGGCTTTCTGCACTGGAGGAAACGTGCATGAGTATGCTGAGGAGTACACAAAGAAATCATCTGACTTCTGGAAGTGGGGAGAGATTTACGGCAGGGTTTTTGACATGATAATGCACTGCGGAAAGCCCGTTATTGCGAGAATTAATGGAATAACCGCAGGAGGTGGATTTGAATTTGTTACGGCATGCGATCTTGCAATAGCAAGTGAAAATGCGAGATTCATCTCTCCCGGGCCAAGGGTGGGAATGACATCCATAGGCGGGCTTTCTCAGTGGTTACCACTGCACATAGGTGTCAAAAGAACAGCGGAGATTGTCATGCTCAGCACAGAAATAGATGCAAAAACTGCCCTTGAGTGGGGAGTGGTTAATGAAGTGGTACCTCCTGAAAAGCTGGATGAGAAGGTGAAGGAGTACATAGACAGGATGCTTGAGCTCTCTCCATCAAGCCTCTGGTATTTCAAGGTGCATCTGAACTGGTGGAGAGATCTTGTCTGGCGCTTAACATGGGAGCATGGAAAGGCGTGGTTCTCCCTCAACATAGGAAGTGTTGAGCCCAGCGAAGGTCTGTGGAGCTTCAAGGAGAAGAGAGAGTCGAGAATGAGAGAAATAAGAGACAGAATTGGAGATGGTATGGATCCACGCTATCCTCATGGGCCATTGATGAGAAGGTGCAGGAAATGCGGGGCAGATTTTCTACCTGAAGATTCCAAGTTCTGTCTTTCGTGTGGAGCGGAACTTGAATAATTCAATTATTTTTTATTTCTTGGCAAATCCCCTTTCTGCAGCATTTTTTATCTAAGATTTTTTTGTTAAGTAGTCAAGAAAACTGGATAAAGTTTATAAGCAACCTCATTAAATTAATCAAAAAAATTTGGGAGGGAGTCAAATGGTATTGACAAAGTTCAGGATTGGTGCCATATTGTTTTTGCTGATACTGATCTGTCAGGCATCTTCAGCGTCAACCTTTCATTTTAATGAGGGCAGAGCAGGAAACTTCAGTGATTCAGGGCCAAAAACCGCAGAGCTTGTTTATAAACTTAGCTTGAATCCCATTCATGGATCTCCAGTTGTTAATGGTGATACTGTTTACGTTATTGCAGATTACAGCTGGGGTAGGGACAACTCCATGGCGGGGCTGCATGCGATCAATGCAAACAACGGAACCAAAATCTGGCATTACAGTGGTATTTACAGTATGTCAACTCCTGCGATTGATGGAGGGAATATTTATGTTCATGTTTACAATGAAAAAAGCGGAATGGGTGAATTAATGGCTTTCAACGCATCCAGCGGAACTCTACTCTGGAATGTATCCTTGGAATCTGGAGTTGGATCATGGGTGGTGTCATCGTCTCCACTTGTTTACAATAGCTCAGTTTACGTCATCACCTACCACGAAAAGCTGTACAAGTTCAGCACGGATGGCAGCGAGGTCTGGAACATCACTCTCGGTACTGAGGCAAAGTACATATACATGAGTTCTCCTTCTGCCTGGAACGGAACGATTTATGTGGCTGTAAACGATTCTGGATCATACAGACTATTCGCACTCAAAGAAAATGGGGTTAAGCTCTGGAATAGAACGCTGGCTGGAGTGCCGAAAGCAACACCGGTAATCTATGGTCAGACTGTTTTTATTCCAACTTCCGAAAGGCTGTATGGCTTCAATACTACAACGGGAGCAGAACGATGGAACATATCTTTTGACGGGACACTATCCACTCCGGCAGTTTCCAGCGGAAAAATTTACGTCGCAAACAAGACCACGCTCTTTTGCTTTAACATCTCAAGCGGACAGGAGCTTTGGAACTTCACCGCCATATCAAATCCCGGAGCATATGACAGCATAGCATCATCACCTGCAGTTGCTGGAGGTGTTGTTTATTTTGCAACAAATACTGCAAATGGAACGATTTACGCTCTCAACTCCTCAACTGGAAGCATGATCTGGAAGTACACAACCAGCAACTACATAATGTCCTCCCCCTATATCTACAATGGGAAGCTCTACATCGGAGCGGATGATGGCAATCTGTACATCTTCGGTCTGTGGAAGGGGTCAGTTGTTGTTACCGGTGGCACCTTCAACGTTACAGACGTGGCAGGCAAAACCTATACCGTATCGAACTTCACAGTCCTTGGAGTTTTGCAGAAACTCAAGGAGGCTGCGGGAATAAACTACTCCGTCTATCTCTCAACATATGACAACAAATCGCTCTTTCTGTCATCTCTTGGCGGGATAACAAACGGGTGGTGGATGACAGAAGTAAACGGACAGGGGATAGGCACGGGAATGCAGTTCGTTAATGTGTCAGATGGAGATGTTGTCACATTCTGGCTCTATCCCTCCGGTGCCTCAGGAAAATTATCCTCTAAGAATGCACCTTATCTGGTTGAAGTCACCGTTAAGGCAAAGCTTGCTGAAATAAACAGCTTTTCAGTCAAAAATGGAACCAGAGGCGGATTCATCAATGCTACGGTCAACATAACTCCCTATTACACCGGATGGCTGGCTGTTGTGGTGAGCGGGACAAACAGCAACGGTGACAGCATCGCTGGAGTTGCAACGGTGAAGGTAACCCACCAGCAGATCGTGGGGATTCCGGTGATGATAGCTGTGCCGCAGCAAATTCAGGCTGGGAACTACAGACTTTACGCTGGAATATACAAACTGGAAAAATTCCCGGATGAGATATCGGAATACTTGACCACATCTCAGGTCGCCAAGGTTAGCTGAGAGGTGAAAGGCTGTGAAATCAAGAATAACATCCGGATTCCTTCTTTTTTTGGTTTTCCTGCTTCTTGCACCTCAGGTTTCAGCTCTGAGTTTGAGCGTTTCCGGAGGCTACAAGGGAGAGCCGGTAACCGTAACCCTTGACAAACAAGCTTTCGTGATCTTCAGAATGAACAACGGCACTCCAATCTATGCCTATGGAACCCAGGCTAAATTCATCCCTCACATTACCGGAAAATTGTATATCGAAGCGAGGAATAACGGAGAGGCTGTAACAAAAGTGATAAGCATTACCGAAAAGCAGAGTAGAACATCCGGTAGTGGTGGAGGCACATCTTCAAACGTCTATTATTCCGGAACAGTCTACCTCCCTTCAGGTTCGTTCACCCTGACAGCTTCCAACGGCAAAACCTACACCATCAACTGGAGAACTGCCCTTGGTGCTTTAAAGATGGCATCAGAACAGGGAGGCTTTGGTTTCACCATTAAAGAGACAAGCTGGGGGCCATTTGTCTCATGCATAGCCGGCAAATGTGAGGGGAGCGAAGGGTCAACGTCAGGATGGATGTTTCAGGTGAACGGAAACACTCCCATGGTGGGAGCACATGAATACAGCGTCCATGAGGGAGATGAGGTGGTCTGGTATTTCTCCAGAAGCATGAGCGACACGCCTGACACCTCGCCCATGATTTTAAAGATAAAGGTGAAGTTTCAGACCGCAAACAGTGGAGGTTCTCAGGCTGAAAGTGAGTCGATGCAGGAGCAGCAAAAAGAGGCTGGAAAAGGAGTGCTGCTGAACAGGGAGATCGCAATGATTCCGGGAGAAAAGGAGAAAATTGAGCTTCCCGGGGATGTTGTCAGCGAGCTCTCTTTGCTTTCACTGGAAGTAAAGGCAAAGAAGAATGAAATTAAAATCGAGCTAACAAAGGCTGAGGAGACCGAGCCGGTGTATGGTAGAGTTCTGAGAACATTTAATCTGGAAGTCAGCGGGGCAGAGGAGGTTAAGATTGAGTTCAGGGTCAACAAGAGCGTTGATAGAGACAGCGTGGTATTGATGAAGTACAACGGACACTGGATTGCCCTTCCAACAGAGTTTGTGAGGGAAGATGAAAATTATTATTACTATGCAGCGAGAACTTCAAACTTCAGCACCTTCGCCATAGTTGCCAAGTGGAATGCTTTTCCGCTGAATGTGACAGATGAGCCGATAATCAAGGCCCTTGCATGGCTCAAAACCATACAGAACGACGATGGAGGGTTCGCAAATCCGGGAGAGGAGAGCAGCATCTCAAAGACATCATGGGCAATAATGGCTCTCGCCGCATCAAAGCAAGACCCCCACAGGTGGGTGAAGAACGGGAGCTCGCCTGTTGACTACCTGAAGAACAACCTCAACTCATCCCTTGGAAAGATGGGGACTGCTGACATAGCAAGGACGATTCTCGCTCTCATCGCTGCCGATGAAAATCCAAGAAACTTCAGCGGTGTCAACCTCGTTTCAATGCTCAGGGAAAAGGTTAGGAATAACGGACAGATTGGAGATTACGTTTACACGACAATATGGGGGATGATAGCACTGAAGGCATCCGGCGAGAATGTCACAAAGTCTGCTGAATGGCTGAAATCTCAGCAGAATAATGATGGAGGATTTGCCTGGGCTGTTGGGGAGAAAAGCGATTATGATGATACTGCTGCAGCAATACAGGCTTTGATTGCTGCTGGAGAACCAAAAGACTCTGAGGTCATCAAAAAAGCACTGGACTATCTGAAGACTGGGCAGAATGATGATGGAGGGTTCAGGTATTTTGGTAATTCTTCATCAAATGCCGCTAGCGATGCCTGGATAATTCAGGCGTTGGTTGCTGCAGGAGAAAATCCGAGAGAATGGAAAAGAAATAACGTGAGCGTTGTTGACCATTTGCTGAGCTTGCAAACTGAGGCAGGCTACTTCAATTACACTTCCATCCAGACATCCAATCCAGGCTACATGACTGTCTGCGCAATAATGGCATTGCTTGGAGAGCCAAATCCCATAAAACCGGAATACCTGTACAAAGAGGTAAATCTGACCGGCCTGATGGAGAAATCAATTCCAGTCTCCACTCCCACTCCATCAGAGGTTTCACATCCATCTAAAACACCAGTCCCGACTCCAACACCAGCTCCAGAACTGACTCCAACACCTCAGCCGGCGACAAATGAGAAGATAAGGGAAACTGTAAAGCCTGAAAAAACTGAGACCACACTTCCATCTCAGAAACCAGCAGGCATTCCCGGATTCGAAATCCTCACAGCCTTTTTAGCATTTACAATAGCACTCCGGTGGAGGAGATGAGAAAAAAGGAACTCGTTTTTTTCATTTCAATTTTTCTGGTTTCTGCAATCATACTGGGATGTATAACTACTTCGAATGAGCAGCACAACACTGGGAATCAATCAATACTCTCACATGAGGGTAAAATCACTCCCCACAATTCTCCTGAAAAAGGGCATGAGAAATTAAACAAAAGCTCGGCTAAAGCTAATGGAGAAAATGAGAGCAATACCCGGCAGATCAGGGTTGTTGATGATTTTGGGTATGTTGTTGTTTTCAACAAAACTCCAAAAAGAATTGTCTCATTGGCTCCAAGCAACACCGAAATTCTTTTTGCTCTGGGTCTTGGAAACAATGTAGTTGGCGTTACAGATTACTGCGATTACCCACCTGAGGCAAAAAAGAAACCCAAAATTGGTGGATATTCCACCGTTAACATAGAGAAGGTTCTTGCGTTAAATCCCGATCTGGTTGTCGCTGCCTACGGAAATGGGGCAGAGACCATTGAAATCCTGAGGGGTTATGGTATCAGGGTCGTAGCATTAAATCCAAAGAATTTGAGCGATGTCATGAGGGACATAATGCTGCTTGGAAAAATAACTGGGAGAGAGGAGAATGCGACAAGGCTTGTTGAGATGATGAAGAAAAAGATAGATGAGGTAAAAAGAAGAGCTGCAAACATCAGCTCAAAACCCGAGGTGGCTCACGTCCTCTGGAATGACCCAGTATGGGTGAGTGGAAGAGACACCTTCGTTGATGAGCTGATAAAGATAGCGGGT
>JALUWC010000498.1 GCA_027019885.1 Geoglobus sp. | reverse complement strand
TATGCACGTCTTTTCTCCACAGTGGGGGCATGCAAAGTAGCTCATGTTTTCCACAATTCCAACAACCTCTGTGTTCATCATTTTCGCCATGTTCAAAGCCTTCTCGACTATCATTGAGGTGAGATCGTTGGGCGAGGTGACAACAACAACCCCATCCAGCTCAACAGACTGCATCAGGGTGAGTGGAGCATCTCCCGTGCCCGGAGGAAGATCAAAAATGAGGTAATCAAGCTCACCCCATCCAGTCTTCGCCAGCATGTCATTCATCACTCCGATGATCATGGGGCCACGCCATATCACGGGTGTTTCTCTTTCGGGCAGGAGAAACTGAATTGAGAGAACTTTAATGCCATGCTTTCTGGATTCGGGAAGGATGAACCTCCCATCTGACAAGCCGATCCTCTCATTCTCCATTCCAAACAGCTTTGGTATGCTTGGACCGAGAAAATCAGCATCGAAAATTGCCACTTTATCGCCCTTCCTTGCAAGGCTGATTGCAAGCAACGCCGTCACAGTTGACTTTCCAACCCCTCCCTTTCCGCTCATCACTGCAATCTTCTTTTTTATCCCGCTTATGCTCTCCCGAACCTCATCAATTGAGACTGTCTGGTGCATTGAATCACCTGAGGCAAAAACACAGTCCGGAATATTAAATATTCCCCGAATTTTTTCTTCAGATCAAAACTGAAAATTATCTGAATCTCAGGAAATGCTGTACCAGTCCATGCTTCTCATTTCAATTTCTCTCTTCTTCTTCTCCATGAACTTCTGAACTGTTGAGTGCTGAGCTCCGTCTATGAGCATCTCAAGTGCCTCTCTTGCAGCAGAAACATTTTCAAAATTTCCGATGATCGAAACAAACTTGTCGTAAACTGAAACATGAACATTTAACGTTTCCTCGATGTGCTTTCTCATCTTTCCCTCCTTACCGATTATTCTTCCCTTCACTCTTTCCATCGACTTCTGAGATACAAAACTGCTGAGGTCTATTGTTTCAAAGACTGTGAAATCGTCATCGAGGATTTTAAGTGCAACATCGGGATTAAACCCCTTTGCTATTGCATTAACTACATCCTTCGCCTTGAGAAAGCCAACAGCATCATCACCCCTTGTTACAGTGATGATTCCGTTTCTGTTGTCTATGGCTATTCTGCATCCTGTCTTTTCCTCTATGGTTTTCTTAACTCTCCCCTCCTTGCCGATGATAACCCCAACTCTTTCCTGAGGGATCTTTATCTCTATGCTCTCCAACTCAATCACCTCTGATTGCTTTTAGCACATCTTCAGAGCTTTCTCTGATCCCATACTTCGAAAAGAACTTCACCAGATTTCGAACATCTCTTTCCAGGAATTCTTCAGCCCTCGGATGGTCTCTCAGAACAGACTGCCCCATATCTATGAAGTAGGGCTCATCGTATTTCACTATTATGTTGTACTCGCTCAGATCAGAATGGACAAGCTGGGCTCTTTGATAGAGAATTCTCATATTCTCTTTGATCCTTTCATAAAGCTCGGAAACATCAACAAAATCATTTAAATCTTTTCTCAGATCTGAAAGGGATGGGTAAGGTTTTTCGTTCTCACCCAGAAACTCCATCAGAAGAACATTTTTCAGGTAATAATACGGCTCAGGAACATTGACCTTGGCATCAAATGCCCTCTCAAGGTTTCTGAACTCCTTCTCAACCCAGATAAAGATAAGTCCCTTCTTTGATATCCTCCGCATATCAAATCTCTTATCTCCAAAAAGGTACTCATCCATCCTGAAAAACTCGGAAGTTTCGATTCTGTAGATCTTGACCGCAATTTGCCTCTTCTTTCCATCAACAATTCCGTCTGCATAAAACACATTTGCCTCCTTTCCTGTGCTCACAACCCCTCCAAGAGCCTGAATAAGCCCTTTGGCTGAGATTCTGTAAAGAGCTTTGAGGGTTCTTTCATCAAAAACCTCTGCGTATATCTTTCTGGACTCACTGTCCTTCTCCTTTATTCTCAGGCTGTCGAGGAGTTTTTCAATTCTCGCAATATCCTTTCTCATATCATAACTTCAGGTAACCTCTTGCTTCAAGCCATTCAACCTGCGGGTTGGTGTATCTCCAGATCACATCTGCCCTCTCATCCTGGAAATCCCAGGGAACAATGATAACGACATCTCCCTCTCTTATCCAGATCCTTTTTCTCATCTTTCCGGGAATTCTCGCCATTCTCTCCTTTCCATCCTCACATCTCACCTTTATATGCCCGGCACCGAGCATTGAGGTTACAATTCCAAACATCTCCCTCTTATTTCTGTTGGGGAGCTTTACTCTTATTACTTCCTCACCATCACTCAAGTCACCACCCCATGTCTCTCATCTTCTTTCTTGCATTATCGAGAAGGGTGTTTAAATACCTTGCAGCGCTCTGCTTCAAATCAAGAGGGTGGAGATTTCCTGAGGAGTAATCCTTTGCCAGCTCCTCGAAGCTCGCATACTCCACATCTCCACCGAATTTTGAATCTCTTTCTATGTTAACCCTGTCGAATCTGGGGAAGATATGGTATCTCATTATATCCATGACAGGGTTATCCTTGACCTGTTTTTCAGGGCAGAACGCCTTTATTATCTTTCTTGAAACCGTTTGCTCATTATCTCTGACAGAAATGTAATTGCCCTTTGATGAGCTCATCTTCTCCCCGTCAAGACCGAGGAGGATTGGTGTGTGTATACATACAGGAACATGATAGCCCAGCCTGGGCAGATTTTCCCTTGCAAGCATGTGTATCTTCCTCTGGTCAATCCCGCCAACGGCAACCGTAACGCCAAGATGAGCTATGTCCAGAGCCTGCATCAAGGGATAGATCATCTGTGAAACCATCGGATCCTCTTTCCTTCTGCTTACCTCATCCATGCTCCTCCTTGCTCTGTTTATTGTGGTCATCCTCGCCATTTTCAGCACATCAAGAACGTAATTACTGTCAAACTGATACTCGCTTCCCAGAACAAATCTGGCTTTGTCCTCATCCAGGCCGAGAGAGATGAAGGCAGCCTTGTTGTACTCTGCTACCCTCTTTATCTCCTCAAAATCCCCCTTTTCGTTCAGATAAGCGTGAACATCTGCAAGCAGAACAACAATCTCAAAACCGGCATTCTGCAAATCCATGAGCTTGTTTACCGTCATCATGTGTCCAAGATGTATCTCTCCGCTTGGCTCGTATCCAACATAGGCTTTGAGCCTTTCTCCGCTCTCAATCAGCTCTCTCAGCTCTCCCTCTGTCACCACTTCCTCCACATTTCTCACTGCCAATCTCAGTTTTTCCTCGACATCCATGATCCGAAAAGAACAACGCTATTTTTAAGGTTAATCCCAATGGAGTCTGAAAACTCCTCACTATGGGTTATTTGTCCTCCACACCTCTTTCAGTTATTCTGAATATCGCCTCTGACTCAGGCAGATGAGGTGAATCGATGAGCCTTGCAACTCTCAGTTCGCCCTTGCTCTTTCTCAGATAAATCCTGAAGGTTGCAGTGTGAGCTACGATATGCCCTCCGACAGGCTTTGTTGGATCCCCGAAGAACTGATCGGGCTTTGCCATCACCTGATTCGTCACGACAATTGCAGCGTTAAAGATCTCTCCAAATCTGAGCAAATCGTGGAGGTGCTTGTTCAGCTTTTGCTGTCTATCTGCGAGAGTCCCCCTTCCAACATACTCAGCTCTGAAATGGGCTGTCAGGCTATCCACCACGAGAAGTTGCACATTTATACCATCCTTCTTGAGTTTGTTTGCAAGCTCTTTTGCATTGTCAACCAAGAGCATCTGGTGGTTTGAGTTGTAGGCCTGAGCGACGTATATGTTTTTCAGAGTCTTGTCAGGGTCCAGACCTTTTGCCTCTGCCATCTGAATGATTCTTTCAGGTCTGAATGTGCCTTCAGTGTCAATGACAATAACCGCTCCTTCGAGCCCACCCCTGTCCTTTGGAAGCTGGACATTCACAGCCACCTGATGGCAGATCTGGGTTTTTCCGCTTCCGAACTCACCGAAGAGCTCTGTAATTGCCTGAGTCTCAACCCCTCCTCCAAGAAGTTTATCAAGATCTTTGCTCCCTGTTGTTATCTTCCCTACTTTTTTTCTTCTCTCGTAAACAACATCTCCTGTCTCAAATCCTCCAACATTCGCCAGATTCCTTGCGGCGGAGATGATTTTGGCTGCTGTTGACTCACCGATCTCGGCAACACTGCTCAGCTCCTGAGGAGATGCGACGGCAATTGCCTCTATGGAATAATAGCCAGCATTTCTCAGTTTTTCAGCAGTTGCAGGTCCTACAAATGGCAGATCCTCAATTTCAACAACATCCTCAGCAGAATTTTTCACTTCTACATCAATTTCCTGTTTTTCCTGGGCTTTCTCCTGAGTCTCTTTTTTTCTTGCCATTGAAAATTCTTAACTGCGATTTCATTTTAATATGTTTCCCCTGCATGGAAGCTTTACTTCTCATCCTTAAACACGCTTTCAATGTCAATCATGTGGGTCTCCTTTACAACATTTAAAACAAGCATTGTGTAGGTTTTCTCAACAAATTCAAGCTTTCCGATGTCCTTGACAAACTCATTAAGACTGTCTCTATCTCTGAATTTTGAAACGGCTATGACATCAAACTCTCCTGTCACATCGTAAACAGCGGTGACATTTGGCAGTTCTGCAAGCAATTTTTCAACCTCAATAACTTTTCCGCCCTTTGCAGTGATGCCTATCACAGCAATCAGATCAAATCCGAGCTTTGAGTAGTTTATGACCGGAATGAACTTCTCTATGATCTCCATCTTTTTCATCTTGTTTATTCTGTTGTATATTGTGGCCTCCGTAACTCCAAGCTTCTCCGCTATCTCTCTCAGACTCTTTCTTGCATCTTCCTGCAATTCCGAAAGAATCTTTAGGTCCATGCGGTCAATCTTTTCCATTACTTTAAATTGACCGGGATTATTTAAAAAATTTTTCAAATACGATAAAACTCATTGCTCAGAGCGCCCTGAGATATTCAGGCTTCAGAATTTCAGGATGTGAAATGGCATAGTCTATGAGTCTTAGAATCTCATCCCTGCCATCAGGAAGATTTGCCTTTAATGGAATGTAATTTGATGCGTGATTTGCCCTGAAAATCGTTTTATAGCTTAAATCTTCCACAACCCATCTCAACTCTTTCAGATGATCAATCTGGCTGAGAGGAGTGAAAAGACCCTTTTTGATTCTGAGATGAAGGGGTGTGTCCTCAACAGGAATGAGTGAGAGAAAAGCCGTGTACTTTGGTCTGATTTCATTAAGCACTCTTGCCGTGTTTTTAGCATGCCGGTAGCTTTTTTCCTTCCCTCCAAGCCCTGTAATGGCTGTAATACTCAGATCAATACCTGCATCCATCACCCTTCTGCATGCTTTAATCATCTCCTGACTGCTGCAGCTTTTTCTGATCTCTTCAAGAATTTCATCATCTCCGCTCTCCAAACCAAGATATATCAGCTCAAGTCCTTCTTCTCTCAGACTTTCAAGCTCATCCATGCTTTTTACAAGAATGTCCATCGGAGTTGCGTATATTGATACCCTTTCAATCTCAGGGAATATTGATCTCGCTGTTCTGATTATTTCAATCAGCCTTTCAGTTTCAATGCACAAAGCGTTGCCATCTGCAATGAACAGCTTTCTTGATCTCTGAAAATTTTTGAGAATTTCGAGGTCTCTTCTGATCTCATCCATGCTTCTCACTCTGAATTTCTTCATCTTGTACATTCCGCAGAATGTGCATTTGTTGTGAGAGCATCCATATGTTGCCTGAATTATTATGCTGTTTGCCTCAGATGGAGGTCTGAAGAGGGGAAAATCGTAGAGGTGAGCCATGTTCTTACCTTCACTCTGACCTGTATCCCACATCTCTGAGAAACTTCTCAAGATCCTCCTTTCTCTCGAAGTAGAGATATTTGCTTACCTCTCCTTTAAGCTCGACCGTAAGATTCTGAAAATCTGGATAAAATTCAACCTCACCCTTCTTTATTTTCTTTCCTCCTGTGTAGATGTGGTTCACGTCAGTGTAGCAGAATTTAGGCTTTCTCAGGATGAGAACCGAGAAGAATGTGATTGTTGCGAGAAGGGCAAGAGATGGTATCAGAAATCTGTCAGTGAAGCCCAGCTGATGATACCTGTAGGCAACAAGCAAAAAACCTATGGCATATATTATATATATTGTTCGCAGGTACTTCTTTTTTGCAACGGGATTTCTGTAGGGTCTGTAGCTCCAGATCAAGTGCCTTCCCTCCAGTCTGACAGGTACTTTTTCTGGGATTCTGTGAGGCTGTCGATCCTCACCCCCATTGTTTCAAGCTTGAGTCTTGCAACCCGTCTGTCAAGCTCTTCCGGCATTCTGTAAACCTTTTTTTCAAGTTCACTCCAGTGCTTTGCTATGTATTCGGCAGCGAGAGCCTGATTTGAAAAGCTCATGTCCATAACTTCTATCGGATGCCCATCTCCAGCCACCAGATTCACCAGTCTTCCCTCTGCAAGCATGTAAAGCTTTTTATTTCCAAGATCAAACTCCTTAAGTCCAGGTCTCAGCTCTCTTGCATGTTTTGCCATGCTCTCAAGCTCATCCACATTTATTTCAACATTAAAATGTCCTGCATTTGCAAGAATTGCTCCGTCCTTCATCAGATTGAAGTGACCCCTTGTTATCACCTCCCTGTTTCCCGTTGCTGTGATGAAGATATCTCCTATTCTGCTTGCCTCATCCATCGGCATAACTTCAAACCCATCCATTATTGCCTCAAGAGCTTTTATTTCATCAACCTCAGTAACAATCACATGTGCTCCAAGCCCTTTCGCTCTCATTGCTATGCCCCTCCCGCACCATCCGTAACCAGCGACAACAACTCTCTTTCCTGCGATCAGCACGTTT
>JALUWC010000497.1 GCA_027019885.1 Geoglobus sp. | reverse complement strand
CATTCTCAGGGCATTGATAGTATCGGTGATTCTTATCACTGCAGGAGTCCTTCTGGTGAAACATGCAGAATCGAAAAGAGGAAGTAATAGTAATCTATATGATGGGTATAAGGAGGAAATAATGATAATTGAGGCGATGGGTCTAGGAAAGACCTATGATGGTGGGGTTGAAGCCCTCATTGACCTTAACCTTGGAGTACATCGTGGTGAGATTTTCGGGCTATTGGGGCCTAACGGTGCCGGTAAGTCTACAACGGTGCGCTTATTGAACGGGACCATTACACCGAGTAGCGGCAAATTGACAGTGCTAGGCAAATCTAGCGGGGAAGAATGTATCAGAAAGTCCACCTCCACCGTCGCTGAGTCAGCACAGCTCTACCTGCACATGAGTGTAGTAGACAATCTCCTGTTCTTTGCTCGGCTCTACGATCTCGAAATCGATAAAGCAATGCAACGTATAGAGACTCTGCTTAAACAACTACATATTGACGATCGCAAGAATGACATGTTTGGTTCGCTGTCCACGGGGATGAGAAAGAGGGTGCAACTCGCACGCTCATTGCTTCACCGGCCACAGGTGCTATTTCTTGACGAGCCAACCTCAGGTCTGGATCCCGGTTCTGCTCGTGAGGTGGCAGCTCTGGTACGTACACTGTCGGTAAAGGAAGGGACCACCGTGGTATTGTGCACACACAATCTGGCCCTTGCGGGACAAATTTGCACACGATACGGATTTCTAGTTCGCGGATCCCTGATTTGGAGTGGGACGCGGGAAGAGCTTCTGCGAGTAGTAATGTCGGAGAGGATTGTACAGATAACTTCGAAGCGGGGAATAGAGAGATTTCCTATAGCCGACCCGAGACAGATTAACAGCATCCTCAGTTCATTAATTGAAACCGGAGTACAAGTGACCGATGTGCATCTGGTTGAGCCGACTCTGGAAGAGGCATACTTCAAAATTGTTGGTGAGAACACAGCAATGGGAGTACCGGAGATCCGTGAACAAGGCCAAAAAGAAGGAGAAACACATGAATCAATCGCGAGTTAGAGCAATTGTAATGAAAGACCTCATGGAGATCATTGCAAACAGGATGGTCGTAGTCTCAATTTTTGTGGTGCCCCTGGTACTCTGTATCCTGCTTCCAGCTGTGGTCACTTTTCTCGCCCTGAAGCTGGATCTTGCTGCTATCAACGGAGCGGAGCTTATAGAGAGGATTTTGCCGGCCTACGCCATACCGAACGAGTTCACGACAAGTACGGTGAGAATAGCCTATGTTTTCTTGAACTATACGTTTGTCCCCCTGTTCATGCTGGTTCCCATAATAATGGCATCAACAATTGCTGCGAATTCTTTTGTAGGTGAAAAGGAGCGCAGGACCTTGGAGACATTACTCTATACCCCTGTGAGCAATCAGGAACTTGTCGTTGCCAAGCACCTTTCAGCCTTTCTGCCGGCAGTTGTGATAAGCACCGCTGGTTTTGCCGGCTACTTTGCAACGGTCAACGGGATTTCTTTCGCACTCACCGGCCTGTGGCTTGTACGCTCACCGGTTTGGATCCCAGCCATTCTGCTTGTCTCCCCTGCAGTTTCACTTTTGGTGCTTGACATCACTCTGATGATCTCTATGCGTGCCAAGACCTTCATGGAAGCGCAACAAATGTCGGCGATTATCGTCATACCCTTTCTGTTACTCGTGGTGATCCAGCTTACTGGACTGGTGATTTTGAACATATTCGCCATTGTCGTTTTTGGACTGATCATGGCGATGGTCGACCTGGCCCTTCTCCGTGTAGTGGCTCCACGCTTTAACCGCGAGAAGATTTTAAAAACTCTGTAGGGGTACAAAATGAAAAAACTAAAAGCAACCAAGATTAAACATGTTTCTACTATTTTCATAATAATGAGCATCTTCATCTCATGGCTCTTCTGGTCACCGATTATTGGTTCCCATACCGGCATCGTAAAACAGAGAATCACGATCTTCAGTGTTACGGGGTTCATCCTGTACATTATTGCGATGACTAGTATGTGGTTTGTAGCACTTTTTCTCATTATGGCAGAAGAGGGGAAAGAAGGTGTAAAGAACGCTTACAAGAAGTTATTCAGAGGGACGAATAACGCCCTTTGGTATGTCATGGCTATACTTGTTCCAGTGACAATCGAGATTGTTGCACCAGCGATACTTGGATTGTTTACCGAAAACCTGCGGTTGGCTTTGCTAAGTGTATGGTACGTATTCTTTGTTCTTCTCCTGGGTATCCATCTGGCTCTTGTTCTGGCCCTAGGAGGAACTGGCTTCGCGCTGCAGCTATTCGCGAAAACGCACAGACGGTTTTCGGCCACGCTTATCTCCAGCGTTTATACGATGGTGTGGATGGCACCAATGTATCTGGAGGTCGCCTTGTCCAATCCAGGATACCCCATCCTATGGTATTGCCTGGCATTTATGCCCGCCGCGGCCATGACCGTCTGGCTGTACCATGCAGTAAAGGCTGGCTAATTGATGATCACATTCAACTATATTCGATTTTGGAGGTAGTAAAATGAGGAACCAGAAGCAGTTGACACTTTGGGGGATTGCCGCGAGAACGGCTGCAGTCCACACGGTTACCTATTTCGCCGTTGGGCTTCTCGCTTTCAATGTCTTCGACTATTCGGCACAGCTTGCCGATCCCACCATGGTCACATTTATGCGGCAGGCGGATGATCCGCTCGTCCAGGCAGGAGTCTTGTTCCAGCCCATCAGGGGCGTATTATTCGGTTTTGTATTCTATCTGCTTCGTGAAGTCTTGTTCGGAAGGAAGAATGGCTGGTTGATTATTTGGATCAGCCTTATTGTGATAGGCGTTATCGCAACTTTCGGAACTTCACCCGGTTCAATTGAAGGCTTCATTTACACGAGAGTATTCTGTGCAGGCTCATGGGGTGGAATGATCGAAGTCCTGTCGCAGTCATTTCTTCTTTCTTCCATTACCTATTACTTGGTAAACCACCCTGAAAAGAAATGGCTCAACTGGTTGATCGGTGGACTGCTGCTCATTGTCCTAATCCTGCCGGTTCTCGGCCTGTTGAGTGCCCAGGTGCGCCCAGCCTGATTGATCGAATAAGAGCTTATGAGAGGAGGTATATCGATGAAGAACACGACAAAAGGTATTGTTTGCTATCTGGTTATTGCCTTCGCAGTGGCCTGGATTATGTGGGAAGTTCCAATCCGTTTCGGTGTTTCCCCTCGGAGTCCGCTTTTCCAGCTTGTTGCACTGCCGGGAGGTTTTGCACCAGCAATCGCTGCTGTCATAGTGCGCAAATGGATTACACGAGAAGGTTTCTCAGATGCAGGGTTGCACTTGAATTTACATAAATGGCTTTACTATATAGTGGCCTGGCTGTTGCCATTCTTTGTAACCGCTATAATTTTGACTTTGGCGGCAATTCTAAGGATAGGTAGACCGGACTTTTCACTTCATCAGGCACTTAGGGCTTTCATGTTGGAAGGTTCAAGTATTCATTCCTTACCGTCCAACATCTGGCTTTTACTCCCCTTTCAGCTCCTGATAACCGCCGTGGTTACTGCGCCTGTTCTATGGGGTGAGGAATTCGGCTGGCGGGGTTATCTACAGATTCGTTTATTGGCCCAACGCCCGCTTATTGCGGCGCTTACGACTGGCCTCATCTGGGGAATCTGGCATTTTCCTCTAATTCTAAGAGGTTATGACTACCCTAACCATCCGATTCTAGGGCTCTTTGTTTTCCCAGTCAGCACCATCCTGCTGTCGATTATATTCGGTTGGTTGCGGTTACAGACCGGCAGTATCTGGCCATCAAGTCTTGCTCATGCAGCCACCAATGTTATTGGCGGATCACTTACGATGTTGCTGTTCATGGGTGGGTCGAATTGGATCTTGGTAAGCTACTTAGGGTTGCTGAGTTGGATACCCTTAGGTAGCTTATGTGTATGGATTGTCTTCACTGGGCGACTCAAGACCAAGCCAAGGTAAGACAATTGAAACAAAGTGTATTTATCATTGGCCCTTTACCCTATTGGGTACAATCTATCATGCTATTTTGCTTTGCAGAGGCTAGTATCGCAAATCACCAGTAACTTGTTGGTGTTCAACATTGATTCCATCAGGTTTGCTTTTTCAGCTTTGATTCTATGGCTATTGCGAAGTGATGGACAGCTTCTATTTTCAGCTGTCCTCTCGGATACAAATGTTGGTGGTAAGAAAATTAAAAGTTATGAATAGGAATATAATTATTACAGGTGGCAATAACGGATTTGGTTATTATCTTGTCAAATCATTGTTAGAAAACGGAAATACTGTTGCTGTATTGGATCTGAATACAGATAATCTAACACAATTGCATTCTAAAAAATTATTGGCGATAAATTGTGATCTAACAGAACAATTACAAATAGAAACATCTATTTCTTCGATTATCGACAAATGGAATAGAATTGATTGTTTAATTAATAATGCATGCCATGTTACTTTCAGTCATTTTGAGCATAAAAGTCTAGAGGATATACAAAATGAATTTAATGTAAATTACTTTGGACATATACGCCTTATCAAAGCAGTATTACCGACAATGCAAAAACAACGATATGGAATTATATATAATGTTAGTTCAAGTGTTGGTATTTCAGGCTTTGAAAGAATATCAGGTTACGCTTCTACAAAGAGTGCTCTTGACACATTAACAAGAACTTTAAATATAGAACTTAAAGAGTACAATATTCAAGCAAAGATTATTTATCCGACTTTAATGAACACAAAATCAGCTTTGCCCTTTGGAATTCCCAAACAGATGTTAGATAATCCAAAACAGATTGCAGATAAAATTGCAAGAAAATTGTTTATTAATAGATTGATTATTGTCCCTGATTATAAAACGTGTCTTTTTATCTTTTTTACGAGATTATTTCCAAGTTTTACAGGAAGAATATTAAGTGGATTAACTAAAAAGAATATGAACGAAATTATTGCCAGCCGCTAACAATGCATCAAAAACATTGTGCGGAAAACGCTAATGTTAAACAATAAAACATTTAATCAGCGGTGTGTCGTACTGATACTGAAATACATGGTATATATAGATAAAACCGGATCGATGTTGAAGAACATTTTTTATAATCTGGATCAGGAAAAAAAGAGGTAGCCTAAATATAGGTTTTTCTACAATCTCGTTATGAGGAAAAAATGATTCCGATATTTGGCAAAAAACTTGATAAGGAACCGAGAAAAAGAGCGGCTGCTTATGCTGTCATTATTGAGAATGATAAAATAGTAGTGGTATACGATTCTAATAAAATGTGTTTCTTACCCGGCGGGGGAATTAAGCTTGATGAGACGGCTGAAGAGGCTGTATTAAGAGAAATCCGTGAAGAGTGTGGAAGAATTGCTGAAATCAATGGTTTTATAGGTGATGCAATTCAATATTTCACTAGCAGCAAAGGAGAATACTACCGAATGAGAGTTCATTTTTACATTTGCTCCTTCAAATCAGATCCGAGTTTAGAGGCAGAGCATCTTGTTGCGTGGCAGAATCCAAGAGACTTACAATTCATTTATGAATCTTTCCGGTGGGAATAGTTATTAGTTGAACCTATGAAAACGAGTTGCTTATGTCACAATAGCGAAGTGGAATTGCTTAAGAGGTTGGAGCAGTCTCGTATGACGAATTGCCACATTTGGAATTGATTCTTCCATTTCGTTTTGTTGAAAATGGCGTATCTGAATTTGCGATTACCAAACTTTCTGATATTGATGCTTGGCTATTCCTTTTTGGTGGCGGGGAAGACGGTGAGACGCCTCTGCAAGCAGCAAAGCGAAAAACAATTGAAGAAGGCGATTTTCAGCATGATGCCATCCTACTACCTTTCTTCACTCGATGGTTGTCATAGCTTCGAGCAATGAAAGTACAAGATCTCGGTCAAGGAGTATGAAAAGAAGATAGAACGATTCAAAGCGGAGAAATTTGATGCTGGCTTCCTCTGCGACCTGGCCGTTGAAACCGGAATGAAGTGCGTCTGCTTTGTCACCAAGCACTACAAGGGTCTCTATCTCTAAGATACCAAACGGGCTGGAAATAGAGTAGCTGTTGTGCATGCTGTCTCGTTGATACTGAATAATACACGCGTTGTCGCAGCAGATCACTACCATACGTTCATCGTATACTTGCTTTACCTTCCATTTCTAACTGCATTAGTGCTAGATCTCAGAGAGTTCCACTTTGTAGTTGTATCCCACTGTGGTCATGCAGATTGTTTTCAGTGGAAACCACCCAAGAGGAATCCAATCGAGAGTAGTCGTGAAAAGACGCAGGTGTTGTACAGATCTAGCAGCCTCTAGACCGCTTCATTGAGCTGATTGATGGAGCTGTATTGCCTGCTTCTCTGTGGGGTATAAATCCCCTGGTAAACCGGGCCGTACCACGTTCTTCACCAGCGTTTTATCCCGAGCCTTTTGTACTCGCTCTTGCTCAACCACTAGCCCATAGTAAGCGGTAAACTCATCGAAGGTTAAGTTGATGCACTGATCGTAGCTATCGGTACGTGTCACAATGCTTTTCAGCGAGTCGAGCAACACTACATGAGGCACACCTTCGAAATACTACAATGCCTGTTCACTAATGTGGATTCAATCTTCCCTTCTTTGGATTTCGCTGGCCTCCACGTAGCTCAACTCACTGGCACCCAGAATCACCGCGAGTACCTCCACCAGGTAATTCATTGTCATTGCACGGTTTGTAGTAGGCTAGTTTATCGCCCACTTTGTGCTTGATGTGTAAACTCACAGCCCGTTGTGGTACTGTAGCGAACGATCCCATGAATCTTTTCCATTCCGATCCTCTTTCTTGCCATCCCTTTTCCTTGGTTATCTGCTTTACCAGTTGAGCATGCTCGATCACCATGTGTCCTGCAGAGAAATCTGTTTCGAAAGATGGCGTAAAAGTGGTTCTTTACGCTGAATCTGTGAATGTAGTCATGAATGGGATTACGCAATTCTACTTAGAATAGGACTGAGAACAAATTAGGTAATTTTCTGGATTTTATCTTTTTTTCATAACCAC
>JALUWC010000496.1 GCA_027019885.1 Geoglobus sp. | reverse complement strand
TGAGCCATATGACTTTGATTTTCAGCTCAGAGGTGTTAAAATTCTACTTCCCTATACTCTCTTAAAAAGATATGATGAACTCCCTCACAGCTGGGATGTCACATCTGACAGCGTTGCAGTATGGATTGCTGAGAAGATAAATGCTGAGAAGATAATCAAGGTGACGGATGTTGATGGGATTGTTGTGGATGGGGGGGTTGTGGAGAGAATAAGAGCAGGGGATATCAATTTTGAGACGTGCATTGACAGATTCGCACCTCTTTTGCTTGAGAGGTACGGCAGAGAGATGTTCATATGCAACGGATATGGCAGGGGGAGGGTAAAAGATTATATAATGAAAGGGATAGCTTTCGGCACTACTGTCATTGGGAGGTGATGACGTGGAGATATACAGGTGTGTAACGTGCAACGCAAACCTTGTTGGTACGAATTATGTCGCGTTCCTCTGTCCTTCCTGCGGGGAAACAATTTACAGGTGCAAGAAATGCAGGATGCTCGGAAATCCGTATGTGTGTGAGAGCTGTGGATTTGAAGGTCCATGAGGTGGTGAAATGGGAAAGGTTTTCATGAAACTGAGAGTGATGCCAAAGGATGTTGATGTCAATCTTGAGGCTCTTAAGGAAAAGGTGAGTGCTGCCAAGCCTGATAATGTTGAGATAGCGGATTTCGGAATTCAGCCCATTGCCTTTGGCCTGAAAGCACTTCTTGTTGCTGCAGTGATGCCTGATGAGGAGGGCATAGGGGACAGGTTTATCGAAAAATTGCAGACGATTGACGATGTTGAGAGCGTTGAGATAGAGGCACAGGAGCTTGTATGATCGAGAGAATTGTAGCCCCCCCACTCGGGGCAAACGCCTACTTGATTCTTGACGAGAAGAAAGCTCTGGTGGATGTTGGAGGAGATTTCGGTTTCATTCACAGAGCCATCTCAAAATATATTGATGTAAAGGATCTGGATTATATAGTTCTCACTCACACACATTTTGATCATGCTTCAGCCACAAAAGATCTGAGAGAGGTAAGCGGAGCGGAAGTACTGGTTCACGAAAAGGAATACGAGTTTGCAAAACTTCAGAACTTCTCCTCGTTCACTTTCGGGATAAATTTCCCTCCCTTCGAGGCTGACAGGCTTTTAAATGAGGGGGATGAAATAGACCTGGGCAGATTGAAGCTCAAAATAATCCACACTCCTGGTCACACTCCCGGAAGCATATGCCTCTACGAGAAGGATGAGAGAATAATGTTCACAGGAGATACGGTTTTTCCAAATGGAGGTTTTGGAAGGGTTGATCTTCCCGGTGGGAATCCGCCACTCATGATTGAATCGCTCAAAAGGCTCACCGAATTCGATATTGAGATCATGTATCCGGGGCATGATGAGCCCGTAAACAGTGCAAATGAGCATGTTAAAATCTCACTCAAATTTGCCAGAATGTTTTTATGATCGATGTTGTGCTTGTTGAGCTCAAAATCCCCGAAAATATCGGGTTCATCGCGAGAGTTATGAAGAATTTTGGATTCAGGAATCTTGTTCTCTACAGATGCAATGTTACCAAGGAGAGCTATATAACTGCATCCCATGCAAAGGATGTGATAGGGAATGCAAGGGTCATAGATGGCCTTGAGGAGTATCTGTCAGAGAAAAGCCTTGCAGTTGCTACGACTGGCATGAGAGGATACAACATTGGAAACTACATCAGAAAGGCAATATCGCCAAAGCAGCTTAAAGAAATCATCACAGAAAACTCAGCCATTCTTTTTGGTAGAGAAGATTTCGGTCTTTTTGATGAGGAAATAAGGCTCTGCAATACTGTTGTCAGTGTTCCAACATCTGATGAATACCCGATTATGAACGTGAGCCATGCAGCGGCTGTGATTCTCTACGAGCTTTCAGATTTGGGTGATGAGGATAGTGAAATTTCCACAGAACTGGCAACTCAGAGAGATATTGATGTTCTTGTTGACTATTTTGATGATCTAATGAGGGAGGTGTGGTATCCGAAGCACAGAATTGAGAAGTCGAGGGTAATTCTCAAGAGAGCCTTTGGAAAGGCTGCTCTTTCAAAGCATGAACTGAATCACATTGCCGGAATTATCAGGAAAAGTGTATTATATGTGAGACATTTAAAGTCATCTCATGGAAAGGAATAAAGTCATCCTTCTCCTTACGGTTGTAACCCTTGTATTCCTGTTCCTTTATCTCCTCTCACCCCTTCTTGATGGAATAGTGATGGGGATAGTCCTTGCCTATGTTGCCAGACCGATGCATTCCAGATTGAAGAACTTCACCGGTGATGTTCTGTCAGCCTTCATATCGACAATGGTCATAGCTGTTCCCCTCTTTGTTTTCCTTTTTTACGGCATTTTTCAGGGTGTTTCCCAGCTCATATCAATTCTTGGGAACCTTCAGGATTATGTTATCTATCTGAACACATTTATCTCCCAGCTTGATCCTGAAACCGCAGGCATCGTCAAACCCCTTTTTGACCAGTTTCTTGCGTTCATAAACAAGAGCCTTGGCAACATAGCCGTTAACATGACGACAAAGTTCATACTCTTCATCATGAACTTCTTCATCTCAACAATAGTGTGCTTTTACTCAATTCTCGATGGAAAGAGGGTTGCAGACAGGATAATAGGAGCAGTTTTCACTGATGAATCCGCCAAAGGATTTTTTGACGAGCTTGACAGAACATTCACGAACCTGTGGTTCGGAAATTTTGTGGCAGCCCTTCTGATTGGAATTGCGTCGATTCCCTATTTTCTTTACTTTGGAGTTCCCTATGCCCCGTTGCTCAGCGGGCTGATGTTTCTTGCAGCTCTGATTCCAGTTTTTGCTGAGTGGATGGTGATACTTCCTGTATTTGTCTATCTGTTTTTTCAGGAGCCCATTAAAGCACTATGGTTTCTGGGGATAGGTGGTGTGTTTCTCTACATAATTCCTGAGCTTGTTTTAAGGCCGTACTTCGTTGGCTACACATCAAAAGTCCACCCTCTGGTTTTGATGCTCTCCTTCATAGGAGGCGGACTTGTTGCTGGAGTGAGCGGGTTCTTCCTCACACCTATGCTTGCAGCTCTTTTAACTGCAATATACAACTACTACACATCCACCGAAAACAGGAAAAAAAGTCAGAAATCAGATTGATGTTTTTGCATGTTCAGGAGCTATCTGCCTCAGTATTTTCTGATCTGTTATCACTCCAACAGGTTTACCTTCCGATTTCACAACCAGTATTCTCACATTCTCATCATTCATTATTCTCAGAGCCTCTCCAAGAGTGATATCCTTCTCAACCGACACGATCTTCGGTCTCATCACTTCTTCAACCCTGCCTTTCAGTTTCCCCTTCTTTATTGCTTCTGCAACGTGGTCGAGTGTGAATATCCCGACAAATTCTTTCTCCTTTACAACAGGCATGCAGTAGATCCCCCTTTCAGCGAGCTCCTTTGCAGCACTCTCGACCAGATCCTCTGCATTTGCTGTGTGTATTGGTGTGGACATGTACTCTCCAACTGTCTCCTTCGGAAGGGCGACTATCTTCTCTATGTCGATCACAACCGTATTCTCTGTGTCATCTCTGCCAACAACCTTTCCAAAAACCATGAGCTCGTTTACAGGTGTTGGGCCAACAACAATTCTGTCATTTGGAGATACTTTTCTTATGTTTCCGATTATCCTGATTCTTGCCTGACAGACCTTTGGATGAGATAGAGTTGGGAAGTCTATTTCTTCAGCCGAAAGATCATCCTGAGGTTCGCCGTTAACAACAACAGGAACCTTGACAGATTCCTCGTAGCTTGTTATGGAGAGCAGCTCATACGCTTTGGAGGTAGGTCTGTAACCCCCTTTGGGCCCGGGAACACCCTCTACAAGTCCAAGAGATCTCAAAGCCTGCATCTGATTTCTAACTGTTCCGGGATTTCTGTTGATGAGCTCTGCTATCTCTTCCCCCTTTACACTTCCACCTCCCTTGTTCTTGTATATCGTGACAAGAGCGTAAAGGATGTCTTTCTGAATCTGGGTGAGTTCAAGCTCCATACACTACCCCTCCTTTTCAATTCAACTTATCAAGATAGTTTATATATTTTTCCAGAATTAAACAGATCTCAGCTTTTGAGCGGAATAACATTTTAAACAAAACCTGATAGCCTTTAATGTAATGACATTCAATCCAAGAAAGCTTCCAACAGTCCTCACATCTCAGGAGCTCATTGACAAGGCATTCAGGAAAGCATCAAAAGTTACGGGAAGGAATAAGAAGGAGAAATCCCTTAACAAGCTTTCAACCATTTCAAACGTTCTTGAAAGCTATTTCAGCAGAATTGTCTCGGAGCATCCGTCATACGATAACCTGGCTCCATTTTACAGGGAGATGGTTGATGCTGTTGTTGGGCTAGGGCAGCTCAAGAAAAGTCTTGCGGCTCTTCAATGGGCAAATTCAATGACCCAGAAAATAATATCGAGAGGAATCCGAAAGATAAAGGGAGGTCAGAATCCTGAAACGGTTCTGAAAGAGGTTTACGGGAGAATTGCATCTGTAATTGAGCAGATTGATTATGAGCTCAGATTTCTCAATGAGGCAAAGCAGAAGATGAGAGAGATTCCAACCTTGAGCAACGACTTTACAGCTGTTTTTGCAGGCTACCCCAATGTCGGCAAATCAAGCATAGTCTCGGTAATATCCACTGTAAAGCCAGAAATCGCAAGCTATCCCTTCACAACAAAGAAAATCTATGTTGGATACATTGCTGGCTCAAAAAGAATTCAGGTTATAGACACACCCGGCCTTCTGGACAGGCCAATTGAAAAGAGAAACAGAATTGAAAAACGGGCAATTCTTGCACTGAAGCATCTGGCGGATGTTATTGTCTTTGTAATCGATCCCACAGAAATATGTGGATTTGAGCTTGAAAAGCAGCTTTCATTGCTTTCTGAGATAAAAAGTCAGTTTGATATTCCAATTATTGAGATATACAGCAAATCAGACCTACATGATAAAAGGGACAGACTTTCTGTTTCGATTTACACAGAAAATGGAATTGACGAGCTTGTCCGGATTTTAAAGAATATGGCAGAGAGCAAGTCCGATGATGTAACCGGCAATGACTGAAAAGTTCAGTATTGGCAATCCGGGATGGGCTTTTTTACTCCTCTCAACCATGCTGAGCAGGAAAACAAGCCCAACAATACCTGAGACAAATGTTACAAGCGGCTGAATAAGGCAGTTACCGAAGATGAACCCTGAAACAACCAGAATGTTTGGCATTACTGCATCCCCAACACCCATTATTGCGTCTCTTTCCTTTCCGGGGATTATGAAAACAACAGGTATCTTCATTTCTGAAATGCTGTCTGCAAGAGTCAGCATGTGCTTTGTTTTGTAAACAGCCAGATAATCGTAGGCGGCAAGGGCTATGAGCAGAACCATCACCGGCAAAGGTTCCATGCTTATCCCGAATATTGCCGTAACCGTTGCTCCAACGATGATGGCCGAGATGTTAACAACAATCCAGTGTCTTGTTTTGATAATCAGATAGAGGATAATTGAAGATGGAATTACTGAAAGAATCCCGATAAATGGTAGAAACCCGTAAAAGTATGTCACAAATAGGAGAACATAGAAGAGAGGTTTTATAAGAGCCTTTCTGAATCTTATAATCAATAGTATAAATGCTGTAAATGCAAGAATCATCAGGATGTAGGCAAATGAGTTTGTCACGTCTGAGGAATTTTTAAAAGCCTGCATTCCGGCATTTGAAAATGCAGGAGCTATTGCAATGGAAAGCACTCCTGTTAAAATGTAAAAAACTCCGAGAAGATACCTTCCCCTCATCAGTATCTCAGCCTCACTTTTTCTCCTTTTGCCAGAGCAAGTCTGATTGCCTTCCCCGCATCTTTATCCTTTCTTACCTTTATTACTCCCCTTCTACCAACCTCAGCCGTAAGCAAGAACTTTTTTCCGGCATAGACATCCACACTTTTTCCTTCAAGCCCTTCAGCGTGAATCACGTAATGCTTGCCCTTTTCCTCAATTCCAGTCTCGATTTCGTTGCTCCTCTCTATTTTCAGAGGTTCGATATCTATGCTTATCCCCAGCTCGTCCTCGATCATTTTAATTCTTTTACCTTTTTTGCCTATGAGGTGTGGAATCTCATCCTCAGGAACGTAAACAACAGCTTTTTTATCGCTCACGGGTTTTATTTCATATACAGAAACGAGATCTCTTATCCTGCTCTCAACAGCATAGGCAACAAGCCTGTTTTCTGTCTCGCTTTCAACAGGCATCACCACAACCTGCTCGCCGTAGGTGTATATCTCGTACTCAACCTTTTTGCTTTCAAAATCTGTAACCTCTATTACAGGTCTTGCGAGATCTGCTTCGCTCATTCCATAAGGCACCTTAACGGTAAAGCTGAGCTCGTAAACCTTCTCAATTATACCCCTGTCTATGAAAATCACAGTATCAACAACCTGAGGAATAACTCCAAGCTCAACCCTGCCTATCATCCTCTGAATCGCATCTATTGCTCTTGTTGCGTGGGTAACACCTATCATCCCCACTCCAGCCAGCCTCATATCAGCAAAAACCTGAAAGTCAGAGGTTTTTCTCACTTCATCGTAGATTGTGTAGTCAGGCCTCACAAGCAAGAGCACATCTGCTGTCAGACTCATATCACCTTCAAGAGGGGCATATTGAGTGATTTCATCCTTCACCATCAGATCTCTTGGACTTTCCATTGTTTTGACCATGAAACCATTCTCCATCAGATAGTTGGCAACACTTGCTGCAAATGTTGATTTTCCTGCTCCCGGAGGACCTGAGATGAGGATTCCTCTCTGTCTTTCAATGAATCTTTTTTTGAGTTCCTCGCTCACCCCATAATCGTCGAGCGTTGCTTTTGCTATTGGCCTGACTGCAGTAATCTCCATTCTGTCTGAGAACGGTCTTTCAGCGATTGCTATTCTCAGTTCTCTCAACTGAACAACGGTAACTCCCCTTCTTTCGATCTCAATGCTGCTGTCCTCATCCTGAGATGCAGCTTCAAGTATTTCATGGGCCATTGCTCTCAACTCTTCTATGGAAATCGGCTCATCTGTTATCCTTACAAGCTTCAGATCTCCAATCTTACCC
>JALUWC010000495.1 GCA_027019885.1 Geoglobus sp. | reverse complement strand
GAGTTCTTGCCCTTGCAATACTCTCAGGAGTTGAAAAGGCGAGCTTCAGGTATCTAAAAGAAAGATTGAAAACAACAGATGGTAATCTGAGTGTCCACATGCAGAAGCTGTGCGATGCTGGATATGCCAGAATGGAAAAGGTTTTTGAGGGAAAAAAGCCAAAAACTTACTTTCACATAACTGAGAACGGGAGAAAGGCTCTGCTTGAGTACATTGAGGAGCTGAACAGAAGCATGAGCTCTCCGGAAAATATCGGAAAAAATGAGGATAAAGCCTGACTACCTTCTCCACTCACTTAAAGCAAGATACCACGGAAGTATCAGAATTCCAAATGGTATGAATACCAGCAGAGCCAGAAGCTTGCTCTTTCCTGCCTTTTCCAGTATTATGGCCCACGGATAGAGAACGATCAGTGCAAAGGCAAACAGTGTTAGCAGCTCAATAATACCGAAAGCCATAAACCCAAACATAGAAAGAAATAAAAGTAAACTTTATTTAAATTTTTCTTTATCACTCCCGAAACAAAAGAGAAACCAATGAAAAATTATATAAATTCACACTCTCATGTAGGCTCAATGCAAAAAAATTTGGCAAGATCTGCAAACTTGGAGCTTTTTTTGATTGTAGTGGTATGCTGAATTTCTTCTTAGCGGTGGTGGGTTATGAGAGGTGCTGATGCCATTGTTAAAGCCTTGGAAATGGAGGGTGTGAAACACATTTTCGGAATACCCGGGGGAGCGATAATTGAGGTGTACGATGCGCTCTTTGATTCAGGAATAAAGCACATTCTGACAAGACATGAACAGGCTGCAGTTCATGCTGCAGATGGGTATGCGAGAGCAACGGGCAGGGTTGGAGTTGCATTTGCAACATCCGGGCCGGGAGCGACAAACACGGTCACGGGCATAGCTACAGCGTACATGGACTCGTCTCCAGTCCTTGTGATGACAGGACAGGTTGGGAGAAGCCTCATAGGCAATGACGCATTTCAGGAAGCTGACATTACAGGAATCACCATGCCAATCACAAAGCACAACTACCTCATTACAGATGAGAATGAAATTCCAAACATAATCAAAGAGGCGTTTCACATCGCAGGAACTGGAAGACCTGGGCCCGTGCTCATAGATCTGCCAAAAGATGTTACAACTGCCGATATTGAATTTGATTATCCCGAGAAGGTTAATCTCCCGGGATACAAGCCCAAATATTCTGGACACCCAAGACAGATAAAGAGAGCAGCAGAGATGATAATGAAGGCTGAACGCCCCGTCATACTTGCAGGTGGTGGGGTTATACTCGCAAATGCAACTGAAGAGCTGACAAAGCTTGCTGAAAGCATACCAGCCTATGTTGCAACAAGCCTCATGGGCAAGGGATCAATCCCCGAGACACATCCTCTCAGCTTGGGATTTGTCGGGATGCATGGCGCAAAGTATGCAAATTATGCTGTGCAGGAGAGCGATCTGATAATAGCAGTCGGTATAAGATTTTCTGACAGAACAACAGGCAGGGTTGCTGATTTCGCCCCAGACGCCAGAATAATTCACATAGATATTGATCCTGCTGAAATCGGGAAGAATGTTGATGTTGACATACCAATTGTGGGAGATGCCAGGCTCATACTGAACGAGCTGATAAAGCACATAAACCACAGAAAGAGAAAGGAGTGGGAGAGCAGGGTTGAGGGGTGGAAAAGAGATTATCCCCTGAGATTTAAGGATGATGGAAAGCTCAAACCCCAGTACATAATCCAGAAGATATGGGAACTGCAGTCTGACGCAATTGTGACAACAGAAGTTGGGCAGAATCAGATGTGGGCTGCCCAGTACTTCAAAGTCAAAAGGCCAAGACAGTTCATAACATCCGGAGGTCTTGGCACGATGGGTTTCGGATTTCCAGCAGCGATCGGTGTTAAGACAGCATTTCCTGAGAATCAGGTTATTGATATTGCCGGAGATGGAAGCTTTCTGATGAACATTCAGGAGCTTGCAACATGTGTTGATTTCGGCATAAATGTTAAGGTGATGGTTCTCAACAACATGTTTCTCGGAATGGTGAGACAGTGGCAGGAGCTGTTCTATGACGAAAGATATTCAGCAACATGTCTCAGATGCAAGGAGATGACCTTTGAGAAGATTGCAGAGGGATTTGGTGCGGTTGGCATGACTGTTGAAAAGCAATCGGAAGTGGAAGATGCTCTTAAAGAGGCTTTCGAGATAGATGCACCTGTTGTGATTGATTTCAGGGTTGACAGGCTTGAGAATGTGTATCCCATGGTTCCCGCCGGAGCCGCACTGCATGAGGTCATAGATGAGGAGGTGTAAGGCATGAGGCACACAATAGCTGCCCTTGTTGAGAACAAGCCGGGAGTTCTTGCGAGAGTTGCAGGGCTTTTCAGGAGGAGAGGATTCAACATTGAAAGTTTGGCAGTTGGAGTTACAGAGAAGGACGGTATTTCAAGGATGACAATTGTTGTTTCAGGAGATGACAGAACGATAGAGCAGGTTGCAAAGCAGCTCAACAAGCTCATAGATGTTGTCAAGGTGAGCGATGTCAGTACAAATTCTGTTGACAGAGAGCTTGCTCTGATTAAGGTCTCAGCTAACCCTCAGAGCAGGGCTGAAATTATAGAGATTGCAAACATATTCAGGGCGAGAATAGTGGATGTTGCAAGAGATTCTATGATCATTGAAGTGACGGGAGATGAAGATAAGATAGGGGCTTTTATTGATTTGATGAGACAGTATGGAATAAAAGAAGTTGCAAGAACCGGGAAAATAGCGATGCAGAGAGGGAGTAAATCCTTGGAATGAAGGAATTCAATCCTTTTTTAAAAAAATTTTCAAAAAAACATAGGAGAGTTGCTGTAGTCTATCCAAACAGATATGTTGGCGGAATAACAAATCTGGGTTTGCAGAGGATATACTTCGAGATAAACTCGAACGAAGATTACATTGCTGAAAGATTCTACACGGATGTTTTCGAGGGGCTTAGAAGTGTTGAGTCGGGTGCATATATCAACAATTTTTTCATTGCCCTTTTCTCCCTGCAATACGAGGAAGACATCTTCAATGCTGTTAAAATTCTGAAGAAAGGAAAATTCAGAGGAAAAACAATCGCAGGAGGGGCGTGTGTGATCCAGAATCCATTTCCTTTTGTCGGCATTTTTGACAGGCTGTTCATCGGAGAGGTTGAAAATGCTGTCACTGATGTCATTGAAGACAGGCATGTTGAAGGGTTGATGCCATACAGCATGAAAAGAAGGGTCGTTGAACTTGACTCGGAGATGAGAGCTCAGATTGTATCGGATAATGCTTATGGTAGATCAATTTTAATTGAAATTGGCAGAGGATGTCCAAGGGGGTGCAGGTTCTGCATTGTCAGACAGATATACAGTCCTGCAAGGTGGAGAAGTGCTGATGAAATAGTTTCAATTGCAGAAGCAAACAGAGATCTTGCTGAAAAAGTTGCAATAATTTCACCATCCCCGACAGATCATCCAGAATTCAAGGATGTGCTCCACCGCCTTAAAGACCTTGGATTCCACGTTTCCCCATCATCTCTCAGAGCAGATAAATTCGACGAGGAGATGGCAGAACTGCTTTCAGATGTGAGAACCCTGACCCTCGCTCCTGAGGCTGGTAGTGAGAAATTGAGAGAAGTTGTGAACAAGGGGATTGACGAGGAAGACATTCTCAGTGCTGTTGAAATCGCAAAAGACGTTGAGAGAATAAAACTTTACTTCATGTTCGGCTTGCCGGGGGAGAGCTATGACGATCTGAATGAAATAATCAGGCTTGTTGAAAAGATTAAAAACACGGGAAAAAGGGTGAGCGTTTCCATAAACCCCCTTGTCCCGAAGCCCCACACTCCCTTTCAGTGGCTACCATATGGTGGGGATCCAAGCAAAAATGTTCTGGACAGCATAGAAGAGATGAGAAGAAAGAGGAAATACCTCATTTCAAAACTCAGGAAAATTGCCGATGTTGATGTTGAAAGCATTGAAAAATTTGCAATACAGACAGTTTTATCACGGGGAGACGAGAGAGTCGGAAAATACCTTGACAGAAAGCTGACCCTTTCGAGGATCATCAAATCAGAGCTGGCTGAATTCCTCGACCATCACCCATTCGACAGAGAATTCCCATGGGACAGGATAAACATGGGATACAGAAAGAGCAGACTGAGAAGAGAGTTTGAAAAAGCAATGGAAACTGCTGAAGTTGAGTTACCCTGATGGTTTATTTAACCCGATATATTTCGGTGCCTTTGCTTTCAAAAACGAGCTCCATGCACGAGAAATTCTGCTCTCCATAGAGTTTTCTCTCATAATCTCCGTAGATTATGTATTTCGCACCATATTTCTCGGCTATCTGCCTTGCAACATTGCACTCTGATGTGTAAATTGCCCTGACATCAGCTATCCTTTTCGCAATCTCCCCTCCATTATTTCTCCAGTGAACCTCATGATTTGGCCATGCAATGATGGCCTGATTTGCTGAAAAAGAAGCAATTCTACCGCTGTATGTATAGCTCCCCGCAACACCCTCAACAATAACTGCATTTTTCCCGTAAAGCCACTTCACAGCATCATAATCCCCGGGATACATATCCTTCATGAATTTTAAGCCATCCAGGCTGAATTCTGCTTTGTAATGCCTTACAGGGGTTGCAACCACTGGATAGACCAGCATGAGGGCAATCAAAACCAAGGTCACCTCTTTTCTTCTCTCATACAGCCTCCTCAGCGAGTCTGAAAGAGAAGGAAGGAGAAGAACCCAGGCCAAAAGATAAAACTTGAAATAAGTATTCATTCTGAAGTCTATAGCAATAAACTCACATATCAGAATAAATGCTGATGCCGCTGCAAGCAGAATGTCATCAAAGTCCCTCCTTCTCAGGGCGTAATAAGCTGGAGGGATAAAGAGGAATGCCGGAATGAGGAATGATGGCAAAGCGAGGAGAAGGGGATACGGATTTTTTCGGATGTCTTGAAAATATCTGAAATACACAAGTATCAGAAAAAGGCCCCAGAACATCGCAAACTCATAGAATGGCGAGAACTCCCATGTCAAAAACACTGGAGCAGATGTTTTCATTTCAAGCTTGAAAATTAGAATAAGAATTGCTGACAGAGCAACAATGGGCCAGTAATTTCTGTCCTTCCACAGCAGAATGCCAGCCGAAATCAAAAAGAAGGCTGGAGCGTCCCAGGAGTTTGTTGCGAAAAGAGCGAAATTGAGAACTGGAATCGCAAAAGAATATTCATTTTCTCTGTAAAATTTGTAGAGAATTGCTATGAACAGAATTTTGAGAGGTATTGCGATTGTGTGGGCATGTAAATCAGCATGGATGAAGCTGAAATAGGGAAATTCCGTTATGACTTTTCCAAACGTTGTATCAGGAATTATCCTTGTCGAGTTCCAGTAAAAGAGATATCCCGGAAGCTTCCCAGTTGATAGAGTATGTATGAGATCTACAGTTGAATAAAGAGGCCCTGCAATTAAAGGAATCAAGCCAATCCACCCAATTCCTCTCTCTCTCAGAAAACCGTACAGTATGGAAAAGCTCACAGCAGAGAAAAACGCCATTGCAACGTTGTAGGCATATTCTGAGGGCATTGCGGTGAACTTTGCTATGACAGCAGCAATGACATGCCCGAAGTAGTAGTAAACATCAAGCCTTTTTCCGGCAAAATAGGGATCCGGGGGTGGGAAGAAGTTGCTGTTGAGAACTGAGTTGAGGACTGCAGAATCCATGAACTTCTCGGCTCCGATGAGATCTGGAACAAGACTTCTGAGAAAGAGGAAGTAGAGAAAAAATCCGATGAAAACAGTCTCTCCTCTAAAATCAAGCGTAACGCTGTCATTTTTCAGTCTGTATGCTGTGTAAAGACCCACAATTGATACAGATATCATGTAAGAGGCTGTAAAGCTCAGGAAATGAGCAAACAGGTATGTCAGAAATGCGATTGTCGTCAGAGAAAGAAGTTTTGATATGTAACCATCCTTGAATGTAAAAGAAAAAAAGAGCTGGATTATCAGGAATAGAATGATTCCCTCAATCATTGTCGCATCTCCCCCAGTTTTATCCCAAGCTTTATGGATGAGGCGAGCCCAAGGACAAGGGTCATAAAATTCTTGATTGCGTGATCGGCAATGGAGACTGCAAAAGCCTCACTCTTGCTCACTATGGAGGACAGAATGAGAGTGAGTGTTGCCTCGTAGGTTCCAATTCCTCCAGGAGTTAAAGGCAGTATCTTGACGATGTTTCCCATCGCAACGGCAAAGCTCGGCACAAAAATTGGAGCTCTGATAAATGAGAGTAGCACTACCCAGCACACCAAGACATCAATCATCCAGATCGTGAGAGATAGAGGTATGAAAATTGCAGCTTTTTTTGAAAATATGAGGTTCTTGGCATCAGACATGACCTTTGCCACATATCCCTTTGTCCTTGAAAGAACGATAACACCACCAATTATCAGGAATACAAGAACGAGAGCGTAGAAGAGCATGTCGAAATGCTCAGCTCCAACAAATACTATCCCTGAAAACGCTATAATCAGAATGGCAATTATATCGTAAATTCTCTCCCCCGCAAGCCCGCTGAAACTCTTTTGATAAGGGATTCCTCTCCTTGCATAGACATATGCTCTCCCGAGATCGCCTATCCTGACTGGAGTGAGGACATTCAGGCTCTGGCTGATGGATGTTGCCATGAATGCATACCCGACTCCCAGATTGCCTCCGATCTCTCTCATCAGAAGCTCGTACCTCACACCCCTCAGAATGAACGAAACGGGATAGATAGCCAATGCAAGAGTGATATAGAATGGGTTAAGATTGATAAACGATAGAAGTAGCTTTTTAGGGGAAACGAATATCAGAAGACCGAGAAATATGAGAAATGCCGTGAGAATTGACAGGTAGAAAAAGAGCTTTTCAGAGTGCCTCATGAGGTTTGAAAATAGGTAGATAGAGGTTTTAAAAACGCTCACAGCTCCATCCTGCCTGTGAATCCACTTCACCGGAATCTCCTTTATCCTCATTCCCTCCTTCTGAGCTAAAACAAGTATCTCGGTGTCCCAGAACCAGTGATTGTCCTTTGCCCTCTCAGCAATCCTCAGAATGCTATCC
>JALUWC010000494.1 GCA_027019885.1 Geoglobus sp. | reverse complement strand
AGACAGGACTTCTTTCACCTCGAAGTCTCTGAACTCCTTTTTCAGCTCCCTTATTGCCAGAATCCTGTCGTCCGGGTTGTCATCTGCTATGAGGATCTTCATTATAACTTCCTCGTTTGAATATTTCACTCCTGTCGCCAAATCGGTATTTATATGTTTGGTATACAGCTGGCGTAAAATGAAATAGACGTTGTTAGCAGGGATATTATTCTCTACCCCTTCCATTTTTCGAGCTCTATCCAGAAAATACTTCCTCTCTCTCCGGAATCTACACCACACCCTCCTCCCATTATCTCAACAGCCTTCTTGACTATTGCGAGTCCAACACCTGTCCCGGGGTAAACTTCTTCTCCGTGCAACCTTTCAAAGAGGTGAAAAATTCTCTCCCTGTATTCTTCAGGAACTCCAATTCCGTTGTCCTCCACGCAGATTCTCACATATTTATCTCCAACCTTCGAATAAATTCTGACCTCTGGTGTCACTCCCCTTTCCACAAACTTGATGGCATTGGAAATCAAATTCATCATGATGCTCAGAAGCAATCTTCTGTCTCCCTTCACATCGGGAAGATCTGTGATTCTGATTTTTGCTTTTCTTCTCTTTATCCCATCTTCAAGCATATCAATCGCGTAACCGACAATTTCGTTCATGTTAACCCTCTCAATTGCTTTGTCAATCTCCGACACCTTGGTGTATTCAAGAAGATCATTTATCAGTATGTCCATTTTGGATGAAAGAAGTGATATTCTCTCCAGATATTTTCTTCCCTCCTCATCAAGCCCGTCAGAATGTTCGTTGACAAGTGCTTCAGCATATCCCATTAACCCCCTGAGAGGAGCTCTGAGATCATGAGATATTGCCTTGGCGTAGGCTTCAAGCTCTTCAAGAGCTTCTCTAAGCTTTCTCTCCATTTGCACTCTGTCAGTGATGTCGATCATTGCTCCGACTGTTTTGACATGTCTTTCATTCTCATCGTACATCGGGCACGGACTCACCAGCACGTGAAATGTCGAACCATCCTTTTTCAAAAGCTCAACTTCAAAGAGATCTGCTGGCAGTCTTCCCTTTTTCAGCAGTTCAGTTCTTCTGTCAATCCATGATCTATGATGCGGAGCAACAAAGTCGATTATGCTCTTTCTACCAACCACCTCTCCTCTGCTGTAGCCTGTCATCTCAAGAAACCTGTCATTGACAAATGTGAAAACTCCATCTGCATCTGCCTCCCAGAATCCAACTATTGGAGACTCAACGAGACTCCTGTATCTTGATTCGCTTTCAACAAGCTGCCTTGTCCTCTCCTCAACCATCCGCTCAAGGCTTTCAGCATATCTCTTCAGCTCTTCCTGCATTCTTATCCTGTCTGTGATGTCTATGGAAACTCCAACAATGGCCGGTTTTCCTCTGAGCATAATTCTCGATCCATATGTTTCGATGTGTCTCACTTCTCCATCCTTTCTTATAGCTCTCAGTGTGTAACGTATCTCTTTTTTCCTCCCCTCAATTCTCTCCCTGTAATTTCTGACAAAAATTTCCCTGTCATCTGGATGAATGAACTTCAGTGGAGATTCTCCTATGAACTCTTCTCTGCTGTATCCAACCATCTCGGCAAGTCTCGGGTTCACATAAACAAACGCACCATCCTGAATTATGTCCACCCCTACCAGCGACTTTTCAGCAAGAGCTCTGAACATTTCCTCGCTCTCCATCAGCTCCTCTCTCATCCTGAGGTTGTTTATGGCAAGGGCTAAGGAATCTGCAATTTCGACCAGCATATCGACTGTATCCTCAGAAAAGAAATCCTCTTTGGAGGAGCAGAGAATCATAAAACAGATTGTGTCATCTGATTGAATGGGAACAACTGCATATGATCTGATCCCAGCCTTTATGAGCTCATTTTCAAAAGATATTTTCGAATTGAGCCTGTTTCTCAAAAACACCTCATCTTTTTCGAAAAATTTTATCATCTGCTCGAAATTTTCAGAAGGCACAAGTTTTGAGGGGCAGTTAAATCCGTTCTTTCTCTCTGAGACAAGAATCTTAGTAACGTCGCCTTCAAAGAGCACAGCTGACACGCATTCCACAGGAAGAACGTCACTCAGTCTTCCTGCTGCTGTTTTGAATATCTCTTTGACACTTTTTGATGTCAGAATGCCCTTTTCTATCTCATGGATTATGTCACCTATTTCGTAAAGAGTTTTCAGCTTCTTTTCTGCCTCTTTTTGCTCTGTTACGTCTATTGCGAGATGGATTATTTTATCGAGTTCCCCGTTTTTGTAGAGTGGGGTTACTGAAACAAGGTAGGTTCCTCCCAAAACCTCCATCTCAACTTCGGAAGTCTCTACCTGAGCACTTTCAATCATTCTGTAACAAGGACAGCTTTCAAGGGGCACATCTCTGTTGTGAAACACTCTGTAACATTTTTCGCCAATCACTTTTTCAATTCCTTTTTTTCTAAGCTTCTCTTCTGCGACAGAGTTTATGTACAGTATTTCAAACTCAGGATCAATCACAATTACAGGATGGCCTATGTGAGAAAAGATCATCACAGCATCAGGGTTTTCAGCCGGCTTATTCAATCTCTCAGCATCCCTCATTTTTTCAGCCCTTTTTATTTAATCTAAACCAACCCTGAAAATCCTTCAAGCAGAAATCATCAACATTTGTTCCTTGCTGAAATTGGCAGGCCTAATCGTCATCTTATGTTTTCTCGAAAATATAAATTTTTTTATCATGGAAAATTGATTACTGAAGGCTTGTGCCGTGGCGAAGAATTTAAAACCTCTATCCCAACCTCTCACTGTGAAAATCTCAGAATTCCAGAACCTCATAAAGGAGCTTTACCACACAAAGGACAGCAAAAGAGGAATTGATAGAACATTCATCTGGTTTGTTGAAGAGGTTGGAGAGCTTGCAGGAGCCATAAGGTCGGGAAAAAACATGGGTGAGGAGTTTGCAGATGTTCTTGCATGGCTTCTGAGCCTTGCCAATTTATGCAATGTGGATGTTGAAGAAGAGGTGAAAGCTAAATATCCGGGAGTATGCGTTAAATGCAACTCAAACCCATGCATCTGCAGAGAGGTGGAAGAGGTGATGTGATGTTTCTTGTTGTTAGAGATGAGGACATAAAGGACGGAATTGCAACTGACAAGTACTTCATATGGACTGAGAAGATTCTAAAAGAAAAGGGTGTCAATCCACATGTTGTTGCGGAGTTCACAGCATCGAGATGGGGGATATTTTCAGGTTTGAATGATGTTCTTAAGCTGATGGAGGGAACTGATGTTGACATCTACGCAATGCCTGAGGGCACGCTCTTTTTCCCTCATGAGCCCGTGATGGTTGTTGCAGGAAGGTATCTCGAGTTTGCAAGATTTGAGACTGCAATGCTCGGATTCATCTGTCATTCGTCTGGAGTTTCAACAAAAGCCTTCAGGGCGAAGCTCGCAGCAGGGGATAAAAGAATACTGTCCTTTGGCACGAGAAGACAGCATCCTGCTCTGGCGGCTATGATTGAAAGAGCCGCATGGATTGGAGGTGTTGATGGTGTCAGCAATTACGCTGCTGAAAAATATCTTGGAATTGAGAGTCTTGGAACCATGCCTCACGCCCTGATAATTTCATTTGGTGACCAGATTGAGGCATGGAAGGCTTACAATGAGGTTGTTGATAAGAATGTGCCAAGAACAATGCTTGTTGACACATACTGCGATGAGAAAAGCGAAGCAATAAGAGCTGTTGAAAATGTTGAGAGAGTTGATGCAGTAAGGCTTGACACTCCGGGAAGCAGAAGGGGTGACATTAGGAAAATAATCGAGGAAATCAGATGGGAGCTTAAAATAAGGGGGAAAGAAAGCGTCAGAATCGTTCTTAGCGGTGGAGTGGACATAGAGGATATATACAGCCTCAGAGATGTTGTTGACTCATTTGGAGTTGGTACGAGCATTGCAGGAGCAGGCCCAATAGATTTCTCCATGGATATCGTTGAGAGAGAAGGGAAGTTCTGCGCTAAGAGAGGAAAAAGAAGCGGAATGAAGCAGGTTTACAGGGACTGGGAGAGATTTGAGGATGAAGTGAGACTTTTCAGAGATAAAGCTCCTGATGACAGGGAACCTCTGCTGAGAAAGTACATGGAATCCGGAAAAACAATTACAGAGCCTGATTTGAGTGAGTCAAGACTGATAGCTCTCAGACAGATGGAAGTGATAAGGAATATAGGGAGAGAGGAAGATTTCATTTTTGACAGAATCTGACCTATTCAAGTATCTCCCACCTTTTTGAGAGAAAAACACCAAAAATGAGCAGTGCAGCTCCTGCAAATGGATAAGCAAGAAATTCGAGGGGTGTGAAATAGCTTCCAGCAGAGACTCTCGCCGCAACTCCTGCCATCATTGAGCTGGATGAGAATGATGCGGTTACAGCTGAAACAGATATTATTGAGAATACAAGCTGACTTCTCTCTCTGTCCTTGAAAACAAGAGAAGATATCGAGCCCAGCGAGGAGAATATCATTGATAGGGAGATTGATAGAATGAAGAGGAATACTGGGTTTTGAATCCCAACATTCAGGTAGATCAAAACAATCCAGATCAAGGAGAGAATTGAGGAAATCAGCAATGACACAAAAATCTTTGAAGATATGAATTCAGAACTGCTCATTGGAGTTGAGAGAATCACCTCGTAAGTTTTTGTCTCATACTCCTCGCTTATCAGATCAATTGCAAGTCCACCAGAGATTATGGCTGTTGTTATGAGCAAAAGGGGGATCAAAACTGCATAGATAAATCTGAATGTAATGGATGAGCCCTCTCTGATCTCTGCTCTTCTAAAATTCTCATCATAAAACCTGAATCCATGACTTGGAGGTATGCCATTAATCTTTCTGAGCCTCTCCTGATATTCTTTGAGGATGTCTTTCACCTTGGATGATGCTATTATTCCACTAATCTCATCCTTCGGGAGATAGACCGTTACAAAATTAACAGATGAAGCATTCTCCTCTGGGAGATATATCAGGGCATCAATTTTGCCGCCGTAAAAATCATTAAGTCCATCTTTCAGGATCGTATACTTCACATCAGCTCCTGACATCTTCAAAATCGGACAGTCTCCAGCGACACCAACCTTGACCCCAGAGAGAGCTATGAAATCGGGCTTGTAGAGAACCAAGAGACCGAATGTGATTATTGAGGAGAATGAAGCAATGAAGATGAGTATGGCTATCGCCGATATTATTGTTCTCTCCCTCGCTATCATCTTCAGATCCTTCGCAATCATTGCTCTCATATCCCGCTCACCGCCATGTAGTTGTATGCAAAGTGAATGGCAACTGCAGCAATGTACCCCAGTCTCCAGTCCTTTCTTGACAAAACTGCGAAGATGGAGGACGCAGTGAGATGAAGCAGAAACGGAAACAGCAGAAACTGTCCAGGCAAAACTATGCTGTAATCACTGAACACCTTTGCGAAAAGCAGTGACTTTTCAGCCAAGAAAAATCCAGATGCAACAGCTAAGGCTCTTCTTATTGTCCTTGCGGGATAAATGAGAAGTGATTTGAAAAACTCCTCAATGAGTGCAACTCCAAGCATCAGCACGGCAAATGAAGGGAGTAAGGGGACTGAAAGACTGAAAAATATGAGGAAGAACTCAAAGAAAAACGAGAAAAAGACGGTCATGGCAGCGAGAACAAATGAGATGGAATCACTTTTTGCGGAAGATGACATGATTTCTGCAAATTTTTTAAAGGGGGAGCTGTAGCTCTGAATGCTCTCTACGGTCATGGACTCTGATGAGAGGTGGATGAGAGTCAGTCCCATAAAAATGAGAGGAGCCGAACTCATCAGAAAATCTGCCAGAGAAAACTTCTCATTTGCCAGATCTCTTAGCAGAAATGTGATTGGAGAAATGTCTGAGAGTGGTAGCCCTGAGAATACCGATGGGATCACGAGATAAACAAGAACCAGAAGGTTTGCAACAAGAATGAGGAATGTGAGCTCTCTGTATGACCTTGAATTTACTGCAATGAATGCCTGAGCTGAAAACAGCAGAATAAAGGCTGGAAGAACGTAAACAATACCTTTTGAGGCCATAATCACAGATGGGATCAGAGCGAAGATTACAGAGAGAGTAAAGTAGGGGATCATTTTCTGAAAAAGGTAGTTTGTGTTTCCGAGAGGAGTTGAAAGGAAGATTTCAATTCTTTTAAGCCTGACATCCTCTGCAAGTGAAGATGAGAAAAGCTGCATTGCAAAGAAAGACGGTATCAGGAAAAGAAATGCCTGAACCATTTTGGATATGAGGGATGGTGGGGAAAAGGTGTCGGGAGTGTAAAATTCAGCTCCTTTTCTCTTTATACCAACAACCTCCCCTCCAGATGGTTTTTGCTCTATAGCTTTTTTTATGACTTCTTCTCTCTTTTCAGACTCAATTTTTTCTTTGGACGGGGCTCTCTCCTGAATTTTTTCAATCTCCTCAGCAGAAATTGGTTTTGGCGTGAACTCAGGTTTAATCTCTCTTTTGAGGTATTCTGCTCTTATCAGAACTGGAAAGGCCTTTTCACCATATTTGTTATAGAGCCATTTGGAGAATTCGGTTTCAATGAACCTCTTCATCTCTTCTCCAGCAGACATGGATTTCATATCATCTCTGACGAAAACTCTGGTATCTGTGATGAAAACATCAATTTTCCCCTCTTTCAGTAATTCAATACCATCCTGAAAGCTCTCAACTGTGAAATGCTGAAAAAGCCTGTTCTGGATCAGGTATCTGTCACTTGCTGACGTATAAATTCCAGAATCTGAAGAAAAACCATGAGAAAATGATACATAGGACACAGCGATTGCTGCAATGCTCAGAATTAGGAGAAAAATTCTGAAATTCCCTGTCATTCTTCTTGAAGATTTTTTGAGTTCAGCCTTCAGCAATGGCAGCACAAATGGTTTTTCCAAATCTTAATATATTTCTTTTTTGGATTTGATATGATGTTAGAGGTGAAAAACATAGAAAAGAGCTTTGGCGAAATTGCTGCGGTAAAAAACATCTCATTTCATCTTGAAAAGGGATACGTTCTCGGAGTTATAGGTGAGAATGGAGCGGGAAAGTCAACAACTCTCAGGATAATTTCGGGATTGCTTAAGCCTGATAGAGGTGAAGTTTTATATGAATCCATA
>JALUWC010000493.1 GCA_027019885.1 Geoglobus sp. | reverse complement strand
TTCTCACTCTTTTTGATGCGAACAAGATTAAAACGAAAACTAAAACAAAAATTGCCGTTAAAATTCCTATCTGAGAGGCGCTTTTTGTAATCCCAGTCTCAAATATCAGCGTCTTTCTTAAAAGAGATTCAGAAATTACAAGCGGGGTGTTGGAAACGATGGTTTTCAAAAACTCTGGAAGTGTTTCCCTTGGAGTGATTAGTGAAGAAAAAACAATCATTATCAGGGAAATTGAAATTGCCAGAATCATAGCCATCTCAGATGATGAAACAAGATATGCTATGAGCATTCCAATAAGGATGAAAATTGAAATTGAAAGGAAAAGGGTTGCAAATACGTTTAGCGGGCTTGAAAGTATTGGGATATTTAGGAAAATGTTTGCAACTAAAAGAAGCAGGATAACCTGAACAGAGATGATGATTAAGCTTGTCAGGTAACCAGCGAGGATAAAACTAAAGCGCGGTGCCTTGCTCAAAACATTTCTTACATGCGCATTTGAGTTCCTGTCTTTTACAATCATTATTGTTGAAAGAAAAATGGAAATAAGAAGAATGAAGAAGCTAACAAAACTGGGGAAAAGGTAATCAAAAAACCCAAGCTGTTGCCCGCTCTCCTGAACCTGTTTTCCTGAAAGCTCGCGATAACTCATGGGGATTGGATTTGCAACATATTCCCACTTTAACTTTGAAATGTCCTTACTGTCTCTTTCAAGCGAACTTAGTTTTCTTTTAACATTCTTTACATCTCTTTTAGCTGATAGAAGCTCCCTGTCAATTTTTTTAAGGCTGGAAATTATGGAGTCGGGGTCTGCCACGGTTGCCTTGTCTGCAAGACTAGCCAGCGTATTGATGGAGGTTAATATGTCTTGGATTTCAGAGCTATAATTTCCTCCAAGAAGTGAAGAAAGCACCCTTACCTGATATTCAAGGTAGTTTATCTCTTCTAAAAGACGGTCAACACTTTCGCTTGAAGGGATTTTCACGCGAATCTGCGAAGCGGCAAACCTTGCAGAGCTAATCGCCCCTTCTACATCATCCAAAATCCTTGGAAGATTTTCAATTTCTCTTGAAAACCTGCTGGTTTTTTCCTTGAATTTCTCTTCAGAAAAGCTCCTCACTTTTTCAGAAAAAAGATTTACAACTCTTTCAACTTTTGCAATTATCCCCCAGACAACCCTTGGCTTTGAAAAATCTGCATGCACCCTCACACTATAACCGATTCCAACATTTTCAATGTCCTGTCTGCTTACCCCAAGTCCTGGCGGCACATTTACCTCGTTTTTGTCAAGCTCAATGCAAACACTTCTTTTTCCGGTTCTAACCATCTCAATACATTCCTGCAATGAGCCGCTAAACTCTGGAATAAATGAATAAATTCTCATTGCCTCAATAAAACTATCAACAAAAGGCGTTTGGGATTCTGAATAGACTACCGCGGGAACATTTCTAAGTCCGCTGTCAGAAAGGCCAATGCCCACCAGAAGCATCAGAAGGACGGGCCCAAGAAGGAGAA
>JALUWC010000492.1 GCA_027019885.1 Geoglobus sp. | reverse complement strand
TACCGTTTTTATTTCAGATTCAACAATCTCAAAGGAGATGCAATCTGCAGAGCTTACATGATAGGCTCTTTCACTCTTCCTTGCCTGAATTTCAACCTTCATTCCGGGATATATATCCGCTTTGCCGACTTCGTATGCTTCATCCCATAGGTAAAGTGTGTGCATCTCAGACCCATCTTTGACCTCAATTTTGCAGTAACCCTTTTCGTTCGAGATTTTTTTTGAAACAACCATTCCGGAAATTCTAACAAAATTGGATCGTGGTGGTTCCCTGTATTTTTTCATTTCAAGGCTGTATTCAGCCAGCAGAATTGCCGTATCTTCATCAATCAACCCGCCAAAATGTTCTCTTATTTCTTCAAGCCTTTTCTCAAATTCCATATCAATCCCAGAAGACCCTCGATCTTATATAATTCTTTTCAGCCTCAAGGAGTGCCTTGAGAAAGCTCCTCTCATCCGGATGATAGTTCCTGAGAATCTTTCCTGCTGTATCTGGGCCAATTCCGTAGGTGTTCAATGCGTAAACAGCTCTTTTACCATGAACCATGACAAGATTGGCAATTCTGTAGAGTTCGTTTTTACTCACATCGTCCATTTTTCTTCTTGCACTGAACACGGCAACAAGCTTTGAATTGCAGCGAGGGCAATCAAGCCTGTCAATCATGCCCACCTTCAGTGTTATGTGGTAACTGCAGTTCAGGCAGTAGAAGTGACAGTTCTCCTGTTCAATTCTCTGCTTGAGCGTGTCGATTATCGCTTCTATTGGCCTTGATGAGAGGAGGATGTCAAAGCTCTGCCTTGATGAGGAAAGTCCAACAGGTGTAAAGGCACTGTATGTTACCATCTCGAATTCATTTAGTTTGCTGAGAATTTCCAGAATTTTTCTGGCATCTATTTTCTCAAAAAGAATCTCTCTCATCGCCTCTCTGAAAATTGGCGTATCATAGAGCTTCCGAATAAGCCTTCTCACATTAACCCTGCTCATCTCAACATCTTTGCTGAGATATCCGGTCTTTCTGGCAACATTCAGCATCTTCCACTGGAAAAGTTTTGTGTCAACAACCGCTCTCTCCAGCAAACTCTGAAGACCATCTGCATCAATTCCCTTAAGGGAGAGAAAGATTTCCTTCACCTCATCAACATTAGCTGGAGTTATCTTTATTCTGTATGGATCTATTTCAACTCCAGCATTTCTGCCTCTTTTTGCAGAAACGAGAAGGGCAATGACCCTCCCAAGCCCTTCATTGGTTTTGTGACCGAAACAGGCGTTTATTATGACGGCATCATCATTTCCCTCTATCACGATCCTTCTATCATCTGGGACATCATATCCCTTTTCTATCTGCTCTTTAATGAGTTCAACAACCTCCATTGCAGCATTCCTGTCCATATCGTATGATTTCATCAAATAACCAACAGCTTCATCATCTTTTCCATTTCTGATAAAATCCGATATGATTCTCCTCAATTTTCCAACATCCTGTGCGACCTCAAACGGGACAGGTATCTCCTCTCCTGCCCATGATGGCACGTCTGCATCGCTCTCAGCAGGAGCAACCCTCACATAGCTATCCACGCTCAGTATCCTCCAGACTTCCCCCTTCATCGAAAAAAGCTCACCTGAGAAGGTCTGAAGGAAAGACTCATCCAGAGCTCCGATGATTTTTCCTGTGGTTATGTCTCTGACAGGATAATGTTTCTCATCCGGAATCATGGATATGTTCTCGTAAAAATATCTCCTCGTCTTTCTCCTCGCCCTTATCTCGTAACCATCGAAATCAATGACTCTCAGCCCACTCAGGTAATTACAGAACTCAATCATGAAGTCGTAATCAAGCCCTCTGAATGGGTAGGCTCTTTTTATTATTCTGAAAGCATCGTTCAGATTTATTCTGCCGTATTCAAGAGCTAAAGCAGAGATCTGATTTGCAAGGGTATCAAGGCTGGACTCATGAATCACCGTTTCTTCAATCAGTTTGTATCCTGCTCTCTTCACGATCACAGCAGATTCAAGAATCTCATCAAAACTGCCAGCGATGATGTAGCCCCTTGATATCATGTCAATTCTGTGCCCGCTCCTCCCGACTCTCTGAATGAGCCTCTTGACCTCTCTTGGGCTGTTGTACTGAATAACGCAGTCAACGTGACCTATATCTACGCCGAGCTCGAGAGATGATGTGCAAATCAGAGCCTTTATCTCCCCGTTCATGAACTTTCTCTCGTTTTCAATCCTCACATCCTTTGAAAGGGAGCCGTGATGAACTTCGGCATTCATTATCCTTTTAAGTCTCAGAGCAAGAGCCTCTGCAGTCTGTCTCGTGTTTACAAATATAAGCGTGGATCTGTGATTCTCTGAAATTTCCTTTATTTTCAGCAATTCAGCAGCAAGAGATGGGTCAATTCTGAGTTTTAAGGAAAGTTCTCTGGAGTAGTCATTCTCAGATGGCTTTATTATCCTGTAATGGTATCTTTTTTCCCCCTGATGGTTGACAGGAGTATCACATCCAATGAATCTCATTATCCTCTCATCATCTCCAACTGTTGCCGAGAGTGCAACAATCTGAAAGTCTGCATACTCTCTCAGCCTTTCAACTGCGACAGAAAGCTGGACACCTCTTTCACTTTCTGCAAATTCATGAACCTCGTCAACAACAACAAATTTCACGTTTTTCAGGGCGTTCCTCAGAATTCTGCCAAGGAAAAGCAGCTGGAAGGTCTCAGGAGTGGTGATCAAGATCTGAGGGGGATTTAAGGACTGTCTTCTTCTCTCTCCCTCCCCTGTATCCCCATGTCTGACAGCAATGCTTATTTCAAGCTCGTTTGCTATCTGCTCTATCCTTCTGAGCATATCTCTGTTGAGAGCTCTGAGGGGAGTGATGTAAAGCAAGGCTATTCCCGGATAATCATTTTCAAGAATTTTCTCGATAAGCGGTATGATTGCAGCTTCAGTTTTTCCACTTCCAGTTGGAGCAATAATAAGACAGTTTTTTCCTTCTTTTATCTCTGAATAGGCTTTTCTCTGAAGTTCATTCAGTCTGTCAATTCCATACTTCTTCAGGGCAGCAGCAAGTCTGGCATTCATCTGGAAGATGAAATTGGAAGGTGATGTTTTTAATTGTTCTGCTGGCATTTTCAGAGTTCCAGTCAATCTCAATCTCAGCTTGCTGAAGCGGGAGTCTTTTTCAAAAAACAGAGAGTTACACCTCTATTTCAAAAAGCCTCGGCTCATTTATCCTGCTGGAATGTTCCACACTCTCGGTAAAAAAGAGGCATTGTTCTCTATCACCACTCCTGCAATCAAAGCATCGCGGATGTCTATTGCCTTCCCGGCTGATTCGAGTTCTGAGATTATTTTGGCATAAATTATCGAGTTCTCTACCGTGATATTTTCCGGATTACAAGACATCAAGTAAAAATACGGTAATCCAAAAAATAATCACTCTTCAGCTCTCTTCCTTATAACAACCCTCCACTCATCCTCCCCAATTTTTTCAACGCTCAGAACATCATGACCCTCTGCCTGAACACTCCTCGGCACATCCCTGACAGCGGGTTCGTGATCAAAGATAATCTCAAGAACCTCTCCCGGCTCAGCGTCCTCCAAGGCAACCTTTGTCTTGACGAATGTGAATGGACAGACCTCCCCTCTCAAATCGACTGTCTTCATAGCTGACAGCTCTCAGCATACCTTTCCGGAATTATCTCCTTAACCCTTCCACTGCATATCGGGCAATCAGGGTTCTTCTTCAATTTCAGCTCGGTAAAGTCCATCGTCAGCAAATCGATATGGAGCATTCTGCTGGTTAGCACTTCACCTATGCCAAGCAAGAGCTTTATTGCCTCTATTGCCTGCAATGTGCCAAGAGTGCCAACTGTTGCACCAACAACACCAGCCTCCTGACATGTTGGAACACTGCCTGGGGGCGGGGCATGGCTGAAAACGCATCTGTAGCATGCCGACTCACTTGGCACTATGGTCATAATCTCTCCCTCAAATCTGAGAACTGCTGCATGGACAAGTGGAACCCCTTCAATAACGCATGCATCATTCAGCAGAAATCTGGAAACAAAGTTGTCGGTGCAGTCAAGAACAACGTCATAGCCTTTGACAATTTCCCTCACATTCTCGGGATCGAGATGGAAGGGATAGACCTCAACCTCCACATCCGGGTTGAGCTTCTCCACAAACTCTTTGGCTGACTCAGCCTTGTTTTTGCCGAGATTTCCAGCATGTATTGTCTGTCTCTGAAGGTTTGAGATATCCACATTGTCTCCATCCGCAATTCCTATCCTCCCAACTCCAGCTCCAGCCAGATACTGAATTGCGGGACTTCCAAGCCCGCCAGCTCCAACAACAAGCACTGAAGACTCAAGCAGCTTCCTCTGCCCCTTAACTCCAATTTCAGGCATTATGATCTGCCTTGCGTACCTCTTTATCTGCTCCTCATCCATCTTCAGCCACCTGATATTGCAGGGATGAATGCCACTTCATCTCCATCCTTAAGCTCCGTCTCAACTCCATTCAGATGCCTTATATCCTCTCCATTGACGAATATGTTTATAAAGGGTGTTAACTCATCATCCTTTATCAGCTTTTCCTTCAGTCCCGGATATCTTTCAAAAAGGGTATCGAGCAAATCCTTAACACTGCCTGCATTATCTACCTCAACCCTTCTCTCCTTTGTCACCTGAACAAAGACTGTCGGGAATTTCACCTTGATCAAGCTACCACCTCCTCAAACTCCTCAAGTCTTGGCTTTATCTTTATAGTGTCATCCAGATAGTCAAGAACAGGTTCCCCTGTTTTGAGACCGTTTCCTGTGAGATACACAACAACCACATCGCTCTTGTCAATCCTCCCATCCTCGACAAGCCTTTTCAACCCAGCAACTGTAACACCGCCTGCAAGCTCCGTAAATATGCCTTCTGTTTTTGCCAGAAGCTTCACAGCCTCTATTGTGTCCCTGTCGGTTGGATCCTCTGCAAAGCCACCTGTTCTCTCTATTATGTCCTTTGCAAACATTCCATCTGCTGGATTACCAATTGCAAGGCTGTGAACCAGTGTATCCATCTTTCTCACAGGTTCGATTCCACCTCCATATTTAATTGCTTTTGAAATTGGTAGCCCGTAAGGCTGAGAGCCATTGAAGACAACATCTCTCTCCTCAACAAAACCAACCCTTTCAAGATCTCTGAATCCTCTGTATATCGCGCAGAGCAGAGCACCTGAGGCCATTGGAACAACAACCTGATCTGGCAGATTCCATCCAAGTCTTTCCGCTGCCTCATAGGCAAGGGTTTTGCTACCCTCAGCGTAGTAAGGCCTGAGATTTATGTTCACAAATCCCCAGTCTGGATGCTCTTCAGCAACCTCAGTTGCAACTCTGTTGGCATCATCGTAAGTTCCATCAACCTCAATGACCTTTGCTCCATGGACAAGCGCCTGAATTATCTTGCCCTTCTCAACACCCTTCGGCATGAAGATGTAAGCAGGAAGATTTGCCTTTGCTGCATGAGCTGAGAGACTTCCAGCCAAATTGCCAGTTGATGCGCATCCAACTGCCTTCATTCCAAACTCCTTTGCCTTTGTCACAGCAACACTCACAACCCTGTCCTTGAACGAGTAGGTTGGATTTACAGAATCATCGATTAGAAAGAGATTCTTCAGGCCAAGCTCCTCTCCAAGATTTGTTGCCCTTATAAATCTGGTAAATCCCGCTCCGAGATCAACAGGCTCGCCATTCACAGGCAGAAAGTCCCTGTATCTCCAGAGAGAATTTGGACCTTTCTCAATTTTCTCCGTGCTTGCATGATCGTGAATCCAGTCCCAGTTGTATTTCACTTCCAGAGGGCCAAAACAATTATCGCATGTGTATAATGCTTCAGGTGGAAACTCCTTGCCACATATTCTGCATTTTAAAGCCTCAACCTTCATGAGCTATGGTCATGTAATTAGTATATATAATTTTCTCTGAATTGAAAATTACTGTCAATAATTAGATGAATATAACCCTCTCTCCCTCCATCAATTGTTCGGCAAGCCCGCCGATCCTGTCAACCCATACAGGCATATCCTTCTCCCTGTATCCAAGAAGCTCCATGCTTCCACTGCACACAATAACCTCAACATTACCGAATTCCTTTCCAAGCTTTATCATTTCCTCGAGATCCTTCACCTTTCCGCTTTCGATCCCCTTCTGAATGATCGCATTTTTTTCTTCGCTTCCACACTCAATTTCTCCCCTCACTATCGAGTCAATTGCCCAGTAAGTTATGAACACCTTTACCTTCTTGCCTATGGCTGAGTAGGTTGATGCTATGCTGAAGGCATGATAAATCTTGTCCCACTCACCGCTGTGAACAATTATTGAAATCATTCTCACACCTCAACTCTCTCGCCAACAAAGGGATTATCAAATTTTCTCACAACCTCAAGAACCTCGTTTCTTATGAACTCGCACGGATGATTGTTGACAAGGCAGTTTCTGACGTAGGTTCCGCTGAAATCTGAGGCAGAATGAGGACAGATGCTTTTGCTCACAATTCCGCATTTTGGGCAGCAGTGAAATTCCCTGAAGAAGAGTGGCTTGATCTTGAGGTCATCATGCTCTTTGAGCTTTTCATGGGCGTCATAATGCCCGTAATAGCTCCCAACTCCAGCATGATCTCTGCCAACGATGAAGTGAGTTGCTCCAAAGTTCTGTCTTACTATTGCATGGAAAACAGCCTCTCTCGGGCCAGCATACCTCATTTCTGTCTTCCATATCCCGAGGAGAGTCTTGTCCTTCCTGTAGTAGTTCTCAATGAGGGTTTCGTAGGCGGCAAGAATCACCTCGTCCCTGAAATCTCCATTCTTTTTCCTTCCTATGACAGGATTTATGAAAAGCCCAGCTTCCTTGCCTGTGCATGCCTCAACTGCCATCAGAGCAGTTTTCTGCACGTACTCATGGCCAAGATGAGGAGCGTTTCTCGTCTGAAACGCAACAACACACCCCCATTTTCCGAAAATCTCCCTTGACACCTCGGGAGGGAAGTAAGCGTGATCAAACCTGCTGTCAGCGGTTTCAACAAACCATATCTTCCCACCGGAAAGAGTGTCTCCAAATCCCATAATCCTTGAAACGCCGGGGTGGTTTTTGTCCTCAGTTCCAAAAATACATCTTGCATACTCCTTTTTATCATAATTGAACACATCTTCAACCTCTAAT
>JALUWC010000491.1 GCA_027019885.1 Geoglobus sp. | reverse complement strand
AGGATGGGAACCAGTTCTGCTAAATCATTTACGAGTTTTGCCCTCTTTACCATATCATCACCCTGACTGCCATGATTGAGAATCTGTGCGATTTAAGTTGTCGGGCTCGATATTTTTAGTTTTCTATAGCTGGTGTTATTTTGATGCCATTAGGTGCCGTTTCAATCGGGAAACAGTTCAAGAGCGGTCTCGAGTCAGTAGATTAGACAGTGACTTCAACTCTACTGGTTTTTCTGTGCTTTTTGCTTTTACTTGCTTTTACTTTCAATGGTTTTGCCGTTTATAACCACTGTCCCGGAAAAGCTTAAAACCATTTGCAGTATGGCTAATATCATATGTCTAATTATATCGATGGTGTTAAAGCTGGGAATAAAGCCAGAAAATCGGAAAAATCCGATAAATCTCCGAACTCTGGGAAATCTGAAAGGCCCACTATGGACGAATACTTCATGGAAATTGCCAGGGTTGTTGCGAGCCGCTCCACATGTCTTCGTCAGAACGTGGGTGCAGTTATTGTAAAGGACAAGAGGATTCTGGCAACGGGCTATAATGGAGCCCCTTCGGGTCTTCCACACTGCTTGGATATCGGATGTCTGAGGGAGCAGCTGAACGTCCCATCTGGCGAGAGGCACGAGCTCTGCAGAGCTGTGCATGCAGAACAAAATGCAATAATTCAAGCTGCGGTGCACGGTGTCAGCATCAAGGACGCAACCCTCTACACAACTCATCAGCCCTGTATAATGTGTGCCAAGATGATAATCAACGCCCGGATAAAGAAGGTGGTGTACGGGAGGGAATACGCAGATGGAAAGGGTCTCGAGTTCCTGGAGGAAGCAGGTGTAGAGGTGGTGTATTTTCCGGTGGGGGATCAAGGTCAAGAAGATTAGGAAATAGAGAGGATCAGGAGGGTCAGTAGTAAGACAGTCTGATGGCTACTTGCTGATGGCTACTTGCGCTTCACTCTAAAAGCATAAACGTCACCTTTCCTGAGTTCCTGAATCTGGAACTCTTCAAGTTTCCCGAGTAGCTCTACCGGCTCTTCGTCGTACATAACAAGAAGGGAAGAGTTTTCGGGCATACTTCTGGCAAGTCTTTCCACAAACACATCTCTGTCTTCTTTCCTTACAGCCCTCGCCTCCACTATTGCCTCTCCCGTTTTGCCTGTCAGCTCCACAAAAAGCTCATCAGCCATTTTTTGCATCTCCTGAAGAGTTCCGAGTTCCTGGTCAACTTTTCTGAAGTTTACCATCATCTCGCTCCTTTCATTCTCGTCAAAGAATCTTGCCAGACCTGGAAAAAGACTGTGGTTCTCCCTATCAATGTGATCTGGAATGAAGTTCGCCCACTCCCTTAAATTAATTATAGAACTTTTTATATCACCTTTATCCAGAGCTTCAACGGCCTTCTTTACCTTCTCTCTGACCATCTCGTGCTCTTTCTCCATTGCTTCAACCGGCGAGACATCAAGGCCCTTTTTCCTGACATGGGTGAAGAGTATCACTTCTTCTTTCTCGTGATGA
>JALUWC010000490.1 GCA_027019885.1 Geoglobus sp. | reverse complement strand
TGAAAAAAGGTTACCTTGACGGAGTTAGAGCATGCTTTGACGGGTTTGATGAAAGGATGATGAGGAAGGTGGATAAGCTTGAGGAAGTGAAGCATAGAAAGTTCAGAGAGGAGATTGAAAGACTTGGAAGTGAGGGTCTGAATGAAACGGAAAAGGTGCAGTGGTTCAGTGTTGAGAACAGATTCAGTCCGATGGGTGTGAAAACCATAGGTGAGTTCTGTCAGCAGATAAAGGACATGAGCTTTGTCAACCCCCTCAAGTATCTCATAGGCTTTCAGGATATTCCGGATGTGATACCTGACCTCGGAAAGCTCACATGGGATGGTGTGAAGGTGAGTGCGAGAGCACCATCAACTGTGGAGAGAATGATTCTCAATGGCAAGATTCCAGGGTACGATTATCTGATTCCCAAGGCCAGTGAAATTGTTGGGGGATATGCTGATGCAACCCACAAGGTAGCTGCAGCCACCGTTATTGATAAGGGCAAGGAGGAGGAATTTGTCAACGCCATGGAGGAGGTTCTTAAGAATGAAGATTTTAAGGCTTGCTGATGTCGAAAAATGCGTTGGTTGCGGACTCTGCATGTTTGCATGCTCAGGGAAAAACGTGAAAAATCAGAGAATTGGTGTTGGACATTCTGGCATAAGATCTGTGAGCCTGAGTGGATTTGAGAGGGGTGCAACGGTCATTTTCTGCCATGCATGCATTGAGCCTCCATGTGCCGAAGTTTGTCCCTCAAAAGCTCTGAAACCAAGAAAGGGTGGTGGGGTTACATACAATGAAAAAATTTGCCTCTCATGCCATAACTGCATATCTGCCTGCAGGATAGGCGCCATATTCGAGAGAGATGATGGCAAAATTGCGGTTTGCATTCACTGCGGTTACTGCGTTGATTTCTGTCCCCATGACGTTCTTGAGGTGGTTGAGGCATGATTGACAGGGTTCTGACAATTAACCTGTCTGACTACACCTATGAGGTTGAGGAGCGATCTGATCTCGCAGAAAAATGGATTGGTGGTGTTGGAGCTGGAATTCAGCTTTTGAAAGAGAAAATGAACCCTTCAGCAGATCCGCTTAGCTCCGATAACACAGTTGTTTTTTCTGTTGGCCAGTTCACTCCCGCCTATCCATATGCATCTAAAACTGTGGCTCTTTTCAAAAGCCCTCTGACAGGAGAGCTTGGGGAAACCCATGCAGGTGGAAGAACAGCCATGGCAATCGCCTCGGCAGGCTACATGTCCATTGTCATCGAAGGGAGAAGCGAGAAGCCGGTTTACATTGTTGTTGATGGTGACATGGTTCATTTCAGGGATGGGAGATCGCTGAAAAGCATAAGGGATTCGCTCATTCTTGGAAGAATTCTCGCTGAAATAGAGGGTGGAAGGGGAATAAGGAGTATTGTAAGGCCTGGATATGCTGGTGAGAAGCTTGTCAGGTTTGCCTGTCTCACAACGGAAACATACAGACATTTTGGAAGGATGGGTCTCGGAGCTGTGTTTGGAAGCAAGAATCTGCTTGCAATGGTGGTGAAGGGCAACAGAACCTACTCCCTTACTGATCCAAAGCTTTACAGGGAAGTTTACTCAGAAATATACAGGCTCGGAGTGGAGTCAGAGGTGATGAAGAAATACCACCTTCTTGGCACTGCAGAGAACGTGATTCCCTTAAACGAGCTTGGAGGTCTGCCCGTAAAGAATCTAACGGAAAAGAGATTTGATTGTGAGGAAATCAGCGGTGAGAAGTTTGCAGAGGAAAACCTCGGCAGGAGAATTGCATGCAGCCACTGTCCAACAGCATGCATCCACATCGCAGCTTTGAGAGAGGAATACGAGAATGAGAGGTATTTCTTCAAGACCATAATGATCGGATACGATTACGAACTCATATACGCTCTTGGATCGATGATTGGAATTAACAAGAGGTCTGACCTGCTTAAACTGATCCACAGGGTTGAGAGCTATGGCCTGGATGCGATAAGCACAGGTGTATGCTTATCCTGGGCCACAGAAGCTCTCAAAAGAGGTATTGTGAGCAAAGATCAGACAATTGTTCCCCTTGAGTTCGGTGACGTTTCAGCATATCTGAAGGCAATAGACTTCATGGTCACACAGCCAAATGAGTTCTATTCAGATCTCGCCAAGGGAGCAAGATATGTTGCAGAGAAATATGGAGGAACTGAGTTTGCCATGGCGTTTGCTGGAAATGAGATGCCGGGTTACAATACCGGATATGCCAATTATATTGGCTTGCTCATAGGCCTTAGACACAGTCACCTCGACAATGGAGGCTATTCCTTAGATCAGAAGGTCAGCAACCTCAACCCTGAGGAGACAGTTGAGAGGCTTGTGAAAGAGGAAATGTGGAGGCAGGTTCTCTCAAGCCTGGTTGTCTGTTTCTTTGCAAGAAACATCTTCAAACCAGAGCTTGTTGAAAGGGCATTCAGACCGCTTGGCTTTGAGATTGGCATAGATGATCTTGATAAAATTGGTGAAAGGATTTACATGGAGAAACTGAGACTTAAGAAGGATATGGGCTACGAGCCTGACATCTCCCAAATTCCAGAGAGGGCGTTTGAGGTCGAAACTCCCCGTGGAAAGCTTGAAAGAAAATTCTTTGAGGATGCTCTGGATTACTACAGAAGAACATATCTTTCAAGGGTCTGACTTTCTCAACCGTGCACTTTATTTTTTGCAGATGGTCGTTCATCGCATACTCCTAAACACTGTCAACAAGCTCTATCCATTCCTTTTTGCATGTCTATATGGCACCTCTCGTAGATTGCCATAAAAAATATATTTAAGATTCTCTACCTTGGAGTTTTGTGTTACACGTGTTGAACCAGCCCAAGTCTACAGTGTTTGCCAGAGAAATTCTGAAACTTAAAACTCTGATTAAAACAGAGCGTCAATCACCTCATCTGCATTTCCACCATGATACAGGACATTGTTTATTCCATTGAGAAGCTTCAGCTCCTCAAGTCTCAGCCTTCCTCTTTCATCAAGCTCTTCAGCAAGCCTGTACGCTCTGCTGGCATTCGTGTATCCTTCAATAACTCCAACACCCCTCTTTTCAAGCTCTTTCAGGGCTGATTTGACATCATAACCCTTTCCAAGCAACTCTCCGAACATTCCGTTTCTTCCACCCCTGAATGTTGCAATAAGATCTCCAATTCCCGTGAACCCGTAAACAGACTTCCATCTTCCGCCTTTTGCTGTTACCATCTGTGAAATCTCTCTTAAAGCCATGGAAACAATTATGCCCTTCAGATTGTTCATTGTAACATTCTTTCTGCTCTCAATGCCTCTTATCCAGGAGATGGCTATTGAGTAAACATTTTTCAGAGCTGAGCCAACCTCACATCCAATTATGTCTCTTGAGGCCTCTATTCTGTAGAAGTGGGTTTCAAGAGAATTTTTGATGAGATCAAGGGTCTTCTCAGACACCGAGGAATATGTAACATGGGTTGGCAGCTTCATGGCAACCTCCCTTGCAATTGACGGGCCTGTAACAGATACAATTTTACCCTTCAAATCCCTTCTATCCTCCCATATTGCCTCAGGAATTGTCAGAATCTCGTCTCTCTCTATGAAACCTTTTGCAATCGTGATTATGATCTGGTTTTCAAGATTTTTTTCTATTTTTTTGAAGATCCCCATCACTCCCTCAGTGCTGACACCAATCAGAATTATGTCTGCATCAAGGGCTTTATCAAGCTCATTGGGATACAGAATCTCCTTTGCAGCAACTTTTGCTCCAATTCTCGGATGCTCCTCACCTTTTGTCAATTTATCGAGGATTGCAGTATCGAATTCGGTTCCCCACAGGATTACGTCATTCTTTTCAGAATACGGGATGGTTAGAGCAGCACCCATCGCTCCCGCACCGAGAATAGATACCTTCATGGTTATTTTTTGGAATCGATTTTATTTATATTTTTTCAGAAAACTGGTGATAAGCTCATTAATCCTCATTGCCTCCTCTCCCGGTGTGGGTGAATTGTAGATGGCTCTTCCAACTATTATGCCATCTGCCCCAGCTTTGAGAACATCTTCAATACTCCCTCCCTGAGTTAAAACACCCGGACATATAACTCTCAATCTCTTTGCAGCCTTTTTTATCTCAGCAACCCTTTCAGGCCTTGTGGCTGGAGCTATCAATCCCGCTACATTCATCTCAACTGCCATTTCAACGATTCTGTCTGAGCAATCTCTCATGAACTCTTCTCCCCCCTTGCTGCTCAGCTCGGTCACAAGGTAAACATCTCCTCTATATCTGTCTGCAACCTCTTTAACAGCTTTAACGGTGTCACTTCCTGCAAGTCCATGGACTATCACTCCTCTCGCTCCGTGGGTGAATGCGATCTCCGCAATCAGAGATGATGTGTAGGGAATGTCAGCTATTTTGAAATCTGCAATGACGGGCTTCAGGTCTGAAAGCTTCTTCACAATCTCAATTCCGGCTGAGAGCACCAAGGGATAGTTCACCTTAATCGCTGAGATGTGTTCTGAAGTCTCTTTGGCAATCTTAACTGCCCTTTCTCCATCTGTCACATCAAGCGCAAGAATGAGCATTGCCAGCTTTTTTATCGGGAAAGATTTTAAATCTTCCTCACCATGCCATACCCAAAATTTAATAGCAATTTATCAAAAATTTTCCAAGGGGTCTGACATGACGGCGGAGCAGATGTACAAGTTTCTTACAGCACTGGAGAACCAGATAAGGATGATGAAGGAGAACATGGACACGACAAAGATCGCGCAGGTCATTGATGCTTTGCAGAATGCCAAAAGCATTTTTGTGCTTGGTGCTGGAAGGAGTGGTTTTGTGGCAAAGTCGTTTGCAATGAGGCTGATGCACTGCGGACTCAATGTGTATGTGGTTGGAGAGACAGTCACACCGAGAATTGAGAAGGAAGATGTTCTCATAGCAATTTCAGGGTCAGGTGAAACGACATCCGTGGTTAACATAAGCAGGAAGGCAAAAGAGCTAATAGGCTCAAAGCTCATTGCTGTGACGAGCAATCCAGACTCATCGATTGGCAGAATGGCCGATGTTGTTCTGCTTGTGAAGGGTAAGGTGAAGACAGAGAGAGATGAAGAGCTGTCAAAAATCGCCCCCTTGGGAACGATGTTTGAACTTATGGTTATGATATTTCTTGATGCTTTGATTGCTGAACTTATGAGTGTGAGGAATTTGACTGAAAAGGATTTGGAGGACAGGCATGCTGTTCTTGAGTGAGGTGGAAAAATGTCGGATGTTGCAGAGCTTATAGAAAAACTGAGCAATGCTCATGGAATTTCAGGATATGAGGGTGAGGTTAGCAATATCATCAAGGAGGAGCTTGAGGATTATGTTGATGAGGTAAAGGTTGACAGAATGGGCAACATAATCTGTGTTAAGAATGGCAGTGAGTTTACCCAGATGATTGCAGCACACATGGATGAGATCGGGTTCATGGTGAAGTACATCGAGGAGAGCGGGTATTTGCGAATAACCCCCATTGGAGGGTGGTTCAGTCAGAGCGCTCTCAATCAGAGGGTCATCCTTCATGGAAAAAAGGGAAAAGTTCTCGGCGTTTTGGGATGCAAGCCACCCCATTTCATGAAGGATGATGAAAGAAAGAAGGTCATAGAGATCAGGGATATGTTCATAGATATCGGGGCAGAAAGCAAGGATGAGGTAAAGGAATGGGGAATTGACATCGGCACACCTGTAACCATAGACAGAGACTGCAAAAGGCTCGGAAAATTCATAACAGGAAAGGCAATGGACGACAGGGCTGGAGTTGCTGTTATGATTGAGGCTTTAAAAAGAACAAAAACTGACGCAACTGTTTTTGCAGTTGGCACAGTGCAAGAAGAGGTTGGTTTGAAGGGTGCAAGAACTTCAGCCTACAGGATAACTCCAGATGTTGCATTGGCTCTGGATACAGCTCCATCAACTGATTTCCCCGGAGCTGAAAACGTCAAGATTGATGTAAAGCTCGGTAAAGGGCCTGTTATAACAGTTGCAGATGCATCGGGCAGAGGGCTTATAGCCCCAAAGAGGATTCTTGACTGGCTTGTTGAGACCGCTGAAAGGAACAAGATTGAGTACCAGCTTGAGGTTGGAGAGGGTGGAACAACAGATGCAACAGCAATTCATCTAACAAAAGAGGGAATACCAACCGGAGTCATATCGGTTCCTGCCAGATATATACACACACCTGTTGAGGTGATATCTCTGAAAGATCTTGATGTGTCTGCAGAGTTGGTGGCGAGAGCCTTAGAGACTTCAAAGAACTATTTCGAGTGACAAGAGGTAAAAATGACCGTAAGAGACCTCATGGGAGAGGTGGAAGTTGCCTCAAAAACTGCAGCAGAAAACAGACACAGGTACATGGTCGTCATATGCTCCAAAGAGCTCGATGAGAGGATAATAAAGCTTGCAAGAAAAGTTTACAGACATCATCTGAAAATACACGGGAAAAAGGAGTCGAACCTCCTTCTTGCAGGAAGAAGTCGCTTTAATGAGCTTGCGGAGAAGTTCTTTGATGGAGAGATAATACATTACAAGGAAAGCAATAAAACTCTCGGTCAGACCTATGATGACCTGATTCTCGATCTGACCGAGGGCTTTCATCCCAACGATCTCGGGATTCTCGCAGAAACTGTCAGGGAGGGCGGTGTGATTATTGCATTGTCACAACCTGTCAAAGCGTGGGAGAGTCTGAGGGGCAGGTGGCATGAGGACCTTGTAAGCGAGCCCTACACAGTAGAGGACGTAACTCCGAGATTTTACAGCAGGTTCATGAAGAAAACCCTCTCTGCAGAGGGGATAATTGTTTTTGACGCTGACAGAAGAAAAGTCATCAGGAAATATGAGTTTAGAAAGAAATTCGAGCCAAGAGAGGAGATCCTGATTCCCGATGAAAAAAAAGAGATAAAAAGAAAGCTGTACAAGCTCTGCGCAACTCAGGATCAGGTGAGGGTGCTTCAGCTTTTTGAATCCTTCTTTGAAAAAGAAAAGGAAAAGAAGGCTGTTGTCATAACTGCAAATCGAGGCAGAGGTAAAACTGCAGTTCTCGGGATCGTCACGCCCTACATAATTTCAAGACTTGAGAGAACCCTTAAGAGACCTGTGAGAATACTTGTTGTCGCTCCAAACCCCCAGTCTGTTCAGACGTACTTTGATTTTCTTAAAAAGGCACTTGTGAGGCAGGGGATGAAGAATTTTTCGGAAAAGAAGA
>JALUWC010000489.1 GCA_027019885.1 Geoglobus sp. | reverse complement strand
AACCGAGGGAAATCAGGTCGCTGCTGAAGGCCGCCGAGATTTTCAAAAAGGACCGGCCGGAGCTTTCGGTTATAACCTGGGACTTGGAAGACGTGGAAGAGGTTAAGGGGAAGAAGGTGAAATTCGTGCCGCTGTGGAGGTGGCTGCTGGGAGGTGAAACTCAAAATATAAAATGCCTCTGAATTAGCGATACTTTTTTATATTTTTGTCACTAATAAAGTTACATTATGTACGACAGAGAGTTTATACTGGAATACTATGAGAAACTGGAAAAAAGAAAGAAGGAAATAAAAAGGAGGGAGCTTAAAATCTCTCTTAAAAAAGGGTTGGCTGTTTCTCTGATAGGACCGAGGAGAGCCGGAAAAACGTATTTTTTACAGGATTTATATTTCAAGAATAAAAATAATTTTGTTTACTTGGAGCTGGAGCACTCGGCATTTGAAAACATAACACACAAAGATGTTTTTGAAATAATCTCTTTTATAAACCCGCATGCCAGAACCGTGATTCTCGATGAAGTACAGGTTATAAAAAACTGGAATAGACTTGTCAGGGCCTTGCTGGATTCCGATTTTAATGTCATAATTTCAGGCTCTTCCTCAAAGCTTCTTAGCAAGGAAATAGCAACCCAGCTCAGGGGGAGAAGCCTGACGTATATTTTACTTCCTTTAAGCTTCAGAGAATTCCTTCAATTCAGGGAAATAGATTATGAAGAAATTTCCATTACAAAAAAAATGGAAATAATAAAAAATTTAGAAGAATACCTGCTCTGGGGAGGTTACCCGAAAGTCGTTATAGAAAGTGAAAAAGAGGAAATTCTGAAAAACTATTACACAACAATACTTTACAACGATTTCGTGGAGAGATTTAAGCTGAAAAGTATCGATGCTGCGAAGTTTATTTTCGAATTCTGCTTTCAAAACTTTTCAAAAGAAATAAGTATAAGAAAGATCGTGGATTTCGTTAATTCAAGAACTGGAGGTAATGTGAAAAATGTGGTTTATAATTATGTGGAGAACCTTCCTGAAACACTTGCTGTATTCTTTGTGGAGAGGTATCAAAAGAATGTATATTCAAGAAAGTCCTGGCCCAGAAAACTTTATGTTTGCGATACAGGTTTGAGCACGGTAATAGGTTTCTCAAAAGACACGGGAAAAAGGATGGAAAATACGGTGTTTCTTGAACTTTTGAGAAGCACCAGCAATCCTCTTATTGAAATCTATTACTTCAAAGATTACCAGGGTTACGAAGTAGACTTTGTCGTCAAGGAAGGTCTGAAGGTCAGGCAATTAATTCAAGTAACTTATGCTTCCGGAAAGGATGAGATAGAGAAGAGAGAACTGAGAGCCTTGGCAAAAGCAAGCAAGCTTTTAAAATGTAAAAATCTTCTGGTGATTACCTGGGACCACGAGGCCGAGGAAGAGGTTAAGGGGAAGAAGGTGAAATTCGTGCCGCTGTGGAAATGGCTTCTTGCAGAAAAAACTTAGTGTCCGGCCCTCGAATTCTGCCCGAGACCTAGTAATATG
>JALUWC010000488.1 GCA_027019885.1 Geoglobus sp. | reverse complement strand
AATCACCAATTCTTACTCTCCATTTAAGAGTTTTATCAACATCTTTTAGAGGTAAATTCTCAAATTTTTTACTTAAATCTTCTAATAGAATATTTTCGGGCTTTAAGTCTTGATGAGCCTCAATGTCTCTATTTCTGGCAAAAATTAGCCCTTTAAGTACTTGAGAAATTATTATCAAAGCTCCAGTAGGGCTTAATTTTTCATGCTCATTTAAATAATCTCTTAGAGTTTTCTCACAGTATGGCATACAAATTAAAGGACGATTTTTTATATTGACTATGTAAAAAGGTGTTAAAATCAGAGCGTGTCCCTTTACTTTAAACCATATTTTTGCTTCTCTTATAAAAGCATTTAATTTTTCTATGTCATACTCATCTTTTGTAGTTTTATACGCAACATATTGTGGGATAGCGTTTTGTTTCACTATATATACAACACCATAAGTTCCATTTTTCTTTTCTACTATATCTCCCTTTAGATGAAAGCTTAATATCATTTCTTCAAGTTCATTCCAATTATAATGCTCATTTGTCATCGTAAATTCACCTCACTGCCGAGCCCAATGTCGCCTAACTCCAATTTCCCGCAATCTTCTCGGGAAATCATATAACCAAAGATAAAAAACGAAATATTTAAAACTTTCTTTTTCATCAAACCGGTTATATATAAAGAATGATAAACAAATTTTGTAGTTGCACATCCATGGTACATCAGGAAAAGCTCTCAAAAACAACCTTTATATTCTTCCTGTTAAGCAGTTTATTCATGGCAGAGGACATGAACATGAAAATTTTAAAGGCCTTTGCAGAGATTGGCCAGCCAGCAAAGGCAAAGGATGTGGCTGAAAAACTTGGTATTCAAACATCAAAGGTGTCATGCAGGTTGGCACCTCTGAAGAAGAAGGGACTCCTTGACTCTCCTGAAAAGGGAGTGTATGTGATAACGGAAGAGGGTAAAAAGCTCGTACAATGATAATTGGCGTTCTCCATCTCAAACCTCTTCCGGGCTCTCCCCGCTACACAAGTTTTGAGGAAGTCGAGGCTCACTCTCTGAGAAATGCCAGAAGGCTTGAGGAAGGGGGAGTTGATGCCATTCTTGTGGAAAATTACGGCGATTTGCCATACCTCGAAAAGGTTGGGGCTGAGACGGTTGCCTGCATGACAGCACTGCTGAAAGACATGAGAAATGAGGTCTCAGTTCCGGTGGGTGTGAATGTTCTCAGAAATGATTCCATCTCTGCTTCGGCAATTGCCAGGGCAGTAAAGGCAGAGTTCATCAGAGTTAATCAGACAATTTTTCCTTCTGCATCACCTGAAGGATTTCTTTCTCCTCAATCAGCAGTTCTTGCAAGATACATGAGGCAGATCGATCTCAAAGTGAAAATTTTTGCAGATGTGATGGTGAAGCATGCCGTTCACCTTGCCGGAATTGAGGACTATCTCGAAAACATTGAGAGGGCTTTTGCGGACTTCATTGTTGTCACAGGCACATCAACGGGAAAGCCTCCGGGAATTGAGGATGTGAAAATCGTCAAGGAAAGATCACATCTGCCAGTCTTCGTTGGAAGTGGTGTGAACCCTGAGAACATTGAAAAATTCATGGAATATGCAGATGGATTCATAGTCGGAACATACTTTAAGGACGGTGAGGAGGTGAGTGTGGATAAAGTTAGGAAGTTATGCATTCTTATTTCAGAATCAGAACTCAATCCATCTTTTTTTGAGCTCTGAGAACGTTCCATTCTCGATGCTCTCTCTTATCTCTCCCATGAGCTTCATGATGAAATGAAGATTGTGATATGAGGCTAATCTGAAGAATGTGAGCTCGTTTGCCTTGAAGAGGTGTCTGAGATAGGCTTTTGAGTAATCCTGACAGACCATGCAGTCACACCACTCATCTATTCCCCTGCCTTCCTTTTTGAACTCGCTCCTTTTAATGTGGATCCTGAATTTGTTTTCTCTATTTCCTCCACTCTCAGGAGAGACAAAAACAACTCCCCTTCTCGCCCATCTTGTTGGCGTAACACAATCAAATGTGTCAACTCCTCTCTCAATACTTTCAAAAATGTCCTCCACTCCGCCAATTCCAAGCAAATGCACGGGTCTCTCTCTGTCAAGAAAAGGCAGAACCCATTCAATTATGCTCAGCATGTCTCTCTTGCTCTTCCCCAATGACCCTCCAATCCCAAATCCATCGAAGGGCAGAGATGAAATGAATCTGGCTGATTTCTCTCTCAGATCCCTGTACTCCCCTCCCTGAACTATTCCGAAGATGTTCTGTCTTCTGTCATAACTCTCCAGACATCTGACTGCCCATCTGTGGGTTCTCTCCATGGCTTTCCTTGTGTATTCGTAGTCTGAAAGAGGAGAGGTACACTCATCAAAGGCAAATATGATGTCGCTTCCAAGATTTGACTGTATTTTCATGCTCTTTTCAGGGGACAGTCTTGACTTTCTGCTGTAAAGGGGGTCATGAAATGTAACGCCATCATCATCGACAAACGCCCATTTTTTGCCTTCAGAATTCTTTAATTTCTCTTCTCTCAGATTTTCAAGAAAAATGTTGTCAGCTATCTTGCCCACTCCATGCTCCATTCCAAAGCCAAGAGAAAATGCCTGAAATCCTCCCGAGTCTGTGAAGATTATACCATCAAAGCTCATGAATTTGTGCAGTCCACCCGTCTCTTTTATGAACTCATCCCCCGGCTTTATGTGGAGGTGATATGTGTTGGCAATAACAGCCTGAACGCCCATTTTTTTCAGATCTCTGCTGTCCAGCCCCCTCACACTTGCAAGAGTTGCGACTGGTATGAACGCTGGAGTGTCAAGCTTTTTTCCGTTTATTTTTATCGCGCCTCTCTTTGCCATTCCATCCTCAGCAGTTATGGAGAATTTCACGGAGGTTTTTCAGATTGACAGGGATCATTAATTTTTTGTTCAGATACTTTTGGCCAGCTAAGAATGTTTAGCTGATCCAGACTTTTCGGGATTAAGTTTATATTGTCCCTTTACAAGACTGAGACCATGAAAATTCTGGCCATAAAAAACCACCGTGCTGAGGGACTCGGATACATTGAAGAGTCTCTGAAGAATAAAGGAATTGATTTCGAGTACTGTGAGGCATGGAATGGAGAGCGGAAAACTGAAGGAGATGCTTATATAATCCTTGGAGGCCCAATGGGAGTTTATGAGAGCGATAAGTATGATTTTCTGAGATGGGAAATGGATCTGATCAGAAACGAAAGAAGTAAACCTGTTTTTGGCATATGTCTCGGAGCCCAACTAATCGCCGGAGCATACGGAGCAAGAGTTTACCCCCACATAAAAGAAATTGGCTGGTTTGAAGTGGAAAAAGTTGATGAGGACCCGATTTTTGAGGGGATTCCTGACAGAATAGAAGTTTTTCAGTGGCATGGAGACACCTTCGAACTACCTGAAAACAGCAAGCTCATTTTCAGAGGTGATAAAGTCATCAATCAGGGATTCAGGATAAACAATGCCATCGGAATTCAATTTCATCTTGAGATGACCCTTGAACTGATTGAGGAGTGGGTTAAAACAACAGATGGAGTTCCTGAGAGCATAATTGATGAGAGCAGAGATAAAATCGAGGAGCACAACAGGCTTTGCGAGATCATGGTTGACAATCTAACAAGAGAGATCGATAAAAAACACAACATTTAAAGCATTTAACCAATAAGTTTTGCCAAGAGGTGGTTAATTTGGTCAGCGTGAATGAGATGGCTCTGGATATTGTGGAAGAGATGCTTGATTTTGAGGAGGAGCTCAGAATTAAATCCCAAAAGCTGGAAAATGGTGCAACAGTCATTGACTGCGGTGTGGAGGTTCCGGGGAGTTACAACGCAGGCATAATGTACACCGAGATCTGCATGGGAGGTCTGGCTAATGTTGACATAGTTGTTGATTACGTGAATGATATACCATTTGCATTTGTAACCGAGTACACGGATCATCCTGCTGTTGCATGCCTTGGCAGTCAGAAGGCTGGATGGGCGGTAAGCGTTGACAAATACTTTGCAATGGGAAGCGGTCCCGCAAGAGCCCTTGCACTGAAGCCCAAAAAGACATATCGGCAGATTGAGTATGAGGATGATGCGGAGTATGCTGTGATTGCATTGGAGGCAAACAAACTGCCTGATGAAAATGTGATTGACTACATTGCCAGTGAGTGCGATGTTGATGCAGAGGACGTCTATGCTATTGTTGCACCAACGGCAAGCGTTGTTGGAAGTGTCCAGATCTCAGGGAGAATAGTTGAAACCGCAATATACAAAATGGCTGAGATAGGCTACGATCCAAAGAAGATTCTGTATGGTGCAGGAAGATGCCCCATAGCCCCGATACTTGAGGACGATCTGAAGGCAATGGGTGCAACAAATGACAGCATGATGTACTATGGCAGTGTTTTTCTGACTGTGACAGAATACGATGAGATTCTAAAGAACGTTCCAAGCAACACAAGCAGGGATTATGGCAGCCCATTCTACGAGATATTCAAGGCTGCAAATTACGACTTCTACAAGATAGACCCCCATCTTTTCGCTCCAGCCCAGATTGCAATTAACGATAAAAGCTCAGGAAAAACCTATGTGCATGGAAAGCTGAACGCTGAAGTCCTTTTGAAGAGCTATCAGGTTTTAACAGAGTGAAACACAAGATTTATTAATTATTTTTCCTCCATTTCTTTCATGGAAGTGGAGAGGGTATTTTTTGAAGGAGATGATGGATACAGAATGCCTGCGTTTCACATAAAGTCAGATGCAAAAAGAGCATTTCTCATTCTCCATGGATACTCGTCATCAAAGAATGCCTGGCTTGGATTTGGCTACGATGTTGCAGAGAAGGGTGGAGATGTATTTGTACTGGATTTGAGGGGTCATGGGGAGAATGAGAGAGTTCTTGACGAGGATGTTATTGAGGATGTTGAGCTGGCAATTCAGCATCTGAGAAAGAGATACTCAGAGGTTGTTACCATTGGACACTCTCTTGGAGGTTTGCTGGCTCTGAAAAGCGATGCAGACTTTGCCTATGCCATATCTCCTCCTCTTTCATCGAAAATACTTTCGGAGCCAAAGTTCATGCTCAGGTTAAAATCATGCACAGTAAGGGAGAAAGACCCTGAGGTTCTTTTCAGAATTCTTGAGAAATACAACCCGCCTGAAAGAGACTCCAATGCGGTTGTTTTTTATGGAGGCAATGAGTCAGAGGGCTTCAAGATGGCAATTGCAAAGTGGGCTGAGGGTAAAGATGTTGAAATAGTGAAAATAGATGAGATGCAGGCTTCAATGCCTGAAATTGATGTCGATGGCGAGAAGCTCAGGAACTATCTTCCAAGCTTCATAAGTCATCTTTCTGTGGTGGCAGCATCAAAAATAGTGGATAAAATCAAATAGATTCAGATCTTTACTATTTTTCCCTCTCCGTTAACAAGCACATCCCCCGTCCATCCATCCTCAGCTTTTTTGAATGTCGGGAGCAAATCAAAGCTACCTCCGATTTTTATGACTCCTGATTTCATGTCTTCTCCAACGAAACCGCAGTTTCCATGGATTACTATCTCTCCTCCTTTCATCTCTGTTCCAACAAAATCTCCTGCAGAGCCCTTTATTTCAATAACTCCTCCTGACATTTTCTCGCCTATGTAATTGCCGGCATCCCCATCTATGGTTATTCTTCCATCCTGCATTCCAGTGGCATTTCCGTAGTATGCGCAGCCAATCAGGTTTCTTGCATCTCCTTTTACGATTATCTCCCCGCCTTTCATCTCAGCTCCAAGCCAGTCATCGGCGTTCCCTTCAATGAGAATTTTTCCCCCTTTCATAAACGCTCCGCAATTGGCTCCAATGCTTCCCTTTACGATGATCTCTCCATCATCCATTCCCATGCCAATCCACTTCACCTTTGAGAAATCACCATCAAGGATCAGTTTCTTCTCATTTCCCTCTCTGCTTACCTCAAACAGCTCATCAAGGCTCTTCTCAAGCTTCCCGTACCATACTCTGAAGCTCTTTATCTCCTCCTCACTCTTCGTTGCAAGCTCAGGGGTTATCTCAGCCTCAACGTTAACATCAAAACTGAATTTTGGCTTTAAAATGAGCATTCAGTTCACCTCCAGCCTTTCAGGTTTTCTCATCCAGTATTCTGCAACTCCATAATTCTTTCTTTCAACGCTATAGTAGTTTGAGAAGAAATCATCGAGGTCGGAGTCTATGGACTCAGGATTCGTCTTCTTTCTTGCATCCACCCAGTAGGTTTTTCCCCAGGTCTCTCTGAGAATTGTGCCATCCCTGACGACTATGTCTCCATCCTTAATCGTGTATGCTGGCACCCTGAACTCTCTGTTTACAGCGTCATACTGGGATGCGGGATCGAGATCATCCGGATTGAGGTTGTAGATTGCTATGTCAGCATCTGCTCCATATCCAAGGTGACCTTTATTTTCAAACCCGAGAACTTTTGCAGGCAAACTTCTCGTCATCTGGATTACCTCATAAAGAGTCTTTTCAACATCAATGGCAGGCAGAGATGTCACCTTCTGCACGTATGGGCTGACCCTTTCAAGCTCCCTCTCCCTCATTTTCCTGCTCATAAGCATTGCCATGACATAGGGATACTCTGTGTATGGGCCTCCATTTGGATAATCTGTTGATAACACGACCTTACTGCTGTCAACAAGCAGTCCAAGCTCAAAGCCAATTGCCCACTGAAGAGCATGAATCGGATTCTTTGGCATGTATGTTATCGGCACAATACCTGCTCCTCCCTCAATCTCGCTGTCCTTGTTGCTCCATCTCGCCCCTGTGAGCTTATGTAAGGTGAACTGGAAAGGAGCATCTCCTGTCATTGCGGTTGCATGTCCAAATATGGCCTGACCCATGTCTATTGTAATGTTGTCCACTGAGTTAACGACCTTCGCAATCTCAGCAGCTCCGCTTGAAACATCCCTCCATGAACTCCCGGCATAGGCATTGAACTGTACATGAGTGACATGAAGAACCTGCCTTGAATCATTCTTCATTCCTGAAACGAGCTTCATCGTCTCTATGGTCGTCTGGAAATTTCCCGGAACGCCAAGATTGTTGCAGTGAATGTGGACAGAGTGAGGAAGGTTCAGTTCCTCATTTGCTCTTACGAGCTCTGTAATTATCTCTCTGGGCGTCACACCCCACTTTGGTACCTCATCATCGAGACTGCTTACATTCCCTCCGTACATCCACGCCTCAACGCCGCCGGGATT
>JALUWC010000487.1 GCA_027019885.1 Geoglobus sp. | reverse complement strand
AGAACCGCTTCTACCGCTCACACTTCTTCATCACCTCCAAAACTTTGGGACGGGCGGGACTTTCACCCACGGACCGTCCCATCATGCGAAATACTCATAGTAGAGCACAACAGCTGTATTGTCCGGAAGGATATCGAGAGGAGCTGGGAGCAGATCCTCAATACCAGCCACAAGAGAAAGAAGAGGCATCCCGGTTGTCTTGTAAAGAAAGTAAAACGAGACTGGAGCAATGATATACTCGACGATCGGAATAAGGCTCAAGATATCCAGAATGACTGCAATCAGGAGCTTTGTCCAGAAAGGGAGCTTCGATATTTCCATTCCTTCACCTCATGTATTGAAAGGTAAACCAGGACGATGAACAGTGAAACGATCTCTCCGATAAAGATGTAGCCTAAATAAATCAACACGAATACAGGAATCAAAAAATACGGTAGAGGACTGGGGAGATTCCAGATTCTGTCAACTATTCTTCTGATGACACCTGGTTTCATGATCTTTTAGAGAGTTGCCGCATCAACCAGCCCTATTGCCAGATACCCCATCCCATACGTAAAGGCACCAGCAAGAAGTGCCACAGCAAAAACCCCAACGCTTATCCATATCGGCCATTTCCCCTGTGTCCAGTGTCCGAATCCTGGAAGTAAAACACCAATAATCTGAGACTGCCTCTTATCTGTGCTGGGCAAAAACACCACCTCCTAAGTGTGAATTAAAAAATTACCTCCACAAACCCTCATAAAAGCTCATGAAGCTATGCTGGAGATCCATATACCTTGCCTGCTTCGTTCTAACCTGCTCCTGAGTCTGGTAGTTGTATTTACCTTCAATGGCAGCTGCAGGATTGATTAGGCCATATTTGCATTCTGTCACACCTACATTTGGCAGTCTTGTTGCTGTGTCTTCAATCAGTTTTTCAAGTTCAACTGGTCTGCTTTTGTAATCAGAGCGTGCAGACAGTATCAGAGCTGCTGAACCGCTTGCGATTGGTGTTGCCATCGAGGTTCCGCTAAGGGTGAGATTAACAGCTGGATAGAACCCGTCTGATGTTGATGCATAGTTCTCAGACTTCACAAGTCCAACTATCTTAAGTCCTGGAGCACCTATATCCGGTATCTCATCCCTCGTCTCCTTATCTGGATCTGGTCCATAGCTACTGAAGAATGCTCTCTCGCTCTCAGCACCCTGATTTGTGAGAGCTGCAACAGCAATGACTCCCGGATATGGTGTGTCAGCCGGGCTGTTTACCCATGGCTCGGTGCTGAATCCAGAGTTGCCGGCTGCAATGAAAACAATTACTCCTCTGTCAACTGCATACTTCACCGCTGAAGCTGCTGATTTGATGTAATAGGTTGATCCGAGGCTCATGCTGATTATATCCACATCTGGCTTTCCATTCCTGTCAAGGTCGAGGTCAGCTGCCCACTTTATGCCTTCGATCACATCAGCTATGGTTCCTGAACCGCTGTCATCAAGGACCTTAACTATAACAAGATTTGCATCAGGTGCAATGCCAGATGTGTTGAAATCTCCTGTCCATCCCGCAATTGCAAAGCTTACCCATGTTCCATGCTGGACATCATTTCCATCTGCCACAATACCTGCATCCACGTTATGAACAGTTGTTGTGTTATTCGTTACAGTTATTGTCCTGTAGTCCTCTTCTCCAGTAATAACGTTTTTAACAGCAACAACCCTGCTTATGCTCTGGTCATTCCTGTCATAAAAGACTCTAACGCCGTTATAGATGAGATTTATGTTGGCTCCTGTATCAAGGACTGCAACGGTTATGTTCTTTCCAGTCACATTTGGATAAAGCTGCAGAATCCCCATGTCCTTCTTCACATCGTACATTGTGCTCTCTTCAGCATTCAGCTGATCTGGATCTGAGAGCTGAAGGAGTGGTGGGACATTCTTGATGTAGGCATTTGCCTCAATGCTGAGAATGTAGGGTGAGGTGACCAATCCCTCTACCTTGAAACCAAACCACCGCTCCCTGAACACCTTCTCTGGCTTTATGGCGATCTTGAGCATGCTTAGATCATCATAGCTTTTGAGGACCTTCCCTCCACTGTCAGTTACGAGCCTTATCACCTCATCCCTGAACCCGGGCTGGTACTGTATTATGAACTCAGGGAGATTGTATGTCTTATTCACAACTACTCCGACACTGCTTGGACCCACTCCATCTGATAAAGCCTTGATCTCAAAGTTTATCTTCCTGTAGTAGCTCAATCCAAGTTTTTTCGCTATAGGGAAGGGAATTGCCGCTACTGGCTGGAGAATTAAAATAAAAATGAGTAACACTGCCAGCACTTTTTTCATCATCTCACCACCGTGCCTCTGAAAAAGAGCAGATCAACCATAGTGGCTTTCTTTATCCTCACAACGTACTCCCTTGGCTCCTGAAACATAAATGAAAGTATGTTTCCGTGCTTCTCAACATTGAGTGGATGTCGTGGGAAATCAAGGACTATTGTCTTGCCAAATATGCTTATAACTGTGGGCTCATACACGCTCAGCGTCTCACCCCTGTACTGCTCTGGAAGCACAAAGTTCTGAGTTCTGTTTTTACTTGCATTGAAAGCTACTGTCTCTGTATCGGTGATGTAATCACTGCTCTTTGGAAATGCATAAATTACATCAGCCCTTGTGACGTGATACTCTCTGCTCTGACCCGGAGCAAGATCTACCACAAGAACAACAGTGTCATCATCAACGTACTCAGCTCTTGCTGGTTCGTTTGTGTTTACATCTCTGATCCTTGAGATAGCCTCTGGGTTAATGTAGTCTGCATAGATGTAGGCCTTAACGGTGACCTCATGGCTGTTTGTGTTCGTGATTCTGAAGAGGTAGTAACCCCTTGGCTCTATGCCATTCTCTATGACATAAGGGCTTGTTGAGTAGAGATTTACAAGCAACCCGCTTATTCCATCCTGTTCTCTCTCAACTATACCATTTGTCAGGAACTCCTGCTTTGCATCGCTCAGCTGAAGGGCATCCCAGTCAACCACTACCTCTACTGCTGTTGCTGGAATCAAAAATAGTAAAGAAATTGCGAGTAAAATGTATACTCCTTTCATAGTCCAGCTTCACTTCTTTATGCTGACCACAAAGCCTGCCAGGGTCCTTATGGAGTCTATATCCACGAAGTCAAACTTCCTCAGCTTGCCCTCCCATGTAAAGTCCTTGAGTCCATCGTTGTCTGGGTTGAGCATGTGCTTTATCAGAGCCTCTTCAAATGCAGTGAGAGACTTTCCTCTCCATGGATAGTCATTCACATTTGCGTTCGCACTTCTCGTAGGGAATATAACTGAGTATCCTGTGTCAGGTGCTTGCAATCCTCCTTTTGTCTGCACTATAATACCTCTTACGCTCATTCCCTGACTGTAATCAACGAAGTCAAGGTCGTTTATGTTGAATCTGCTCCCTGCAAGTACTCCATTTGTCGAGTCAATCTGATTATTTGCGCCCCATATATTGAACCTGCCAAGGTTTGTCTGCTCCTGGAAAAGCCCACCAATCCAGCTTCTGACTCTCAGCACATCATAGTTCTCAACTACGCTGTCAAAGTTTTCCCAGAATGCCGACAATTCTGCTGGGACAAAATGATAATCCAGAGCCTCACCAAGTCCAAGCATAGGTACCTGCTCGTCCCATAGCACAATATTATAATTCCTTGCCGGATCATCTCTGCTTCCAACATTGAACACCCATAGTCTTCTATTGTTGTTATCCTGCACTGCTGAGTTTTCACTGCTGAAGGTTGGCTTCTTTCCGTACTTAACCCAGATGTTATAGGTAACACTTCCACTCTTCACTGCCCCTTCTGGAACAACTATCCAGGCGTCTTTGTTCGGAAGTTTCAGCGTTTCCTTCTCCTTTAAAGTGAACGTCTGACCATCTATGTTCAGCGTAAAGCTCTTTGCTGTCAGATCTATTTTACTGAGAGAGATCCTTGTTGGCATACTGAAGGCATTAAGAAGATTCAGTGTTGAGAAGAGGTTCTCTAGAGATGCTTTTGAAGTCGTGCTTGATTCCTGATAGACCATGTAGTAATAGTCCGTTGTAAACAGAACATCCTGGTATCTGTACTCTGCTGTATCGTTGGCATTCACGGTGTTGTCTCCATTTGTGTCGAACTGGAGGGTTATCTTGGCCCTGTAATAGCCCGGTGTTACCCCGCTTGGTAGGAGCGAATAGGTTCCATTTGTTATGTCAAAGACATCTGCTGAACCATCTCCAGTGACATCTATGGTTGCATTTGAGCTGTCTATGAACTCAATCTTCACAGCCTCTCCGATTGTTGTGTTTGGCGTGTATGCGTTCCCTTTGTCATCGTATACGGACACCTGGAGGGTAATGCTGTCCTGGATCCCGTCTCCATCGAAGTCTGCCTGTGCAAGCCATAGTACTCCGGTGTTGTTGTCTCCAATGACTGGGGTTGTTGAGATCTCTATGCTGTACAGGCTCACGTTGCCTGTTGCCGCAGATGCCGTCCCTAAGCTGGCCAGAACAAACATGGCCAGCAAGACAGCTTGCACACTTCTCACTAACTCATCACCTCCGAAACCTTTTTTAAAACAAGGGGGCGGGCAGGACTCTCACCTGCGGTTACCGCCCCATCATACCTTCAAAAGAATTGAATCAAGATATGCGAGAAGCCTGTGGATAATTTCATCAAGCTTGGAAGGGTTTTTGTTGAGCTCAAATGTCACAGTATCTTTAATTCTGGCAGTAATGATTGTAGTCTGAGAGTCATACTTTACCGAACCTGCTCCGTAATCTTCAGCTATGAGATGCAGGTCATCAAGGATGACAAGAGCCTTGACCGGGATCTTCATACTTAGCTCGAGTGGTTGTTTTAATGGTGAAAGGCCTTCTCTTGGATCTATAACGATTCTCGAGATGTCAGAAAAGTCCAGTGATGTTGCATCTACAGTGATTGCTGTTGCGTTTGTCATGCTGAGGTCCATGTTAATAATCAGTCTGTCACCGTAGGTTTTTGCACTGCTGAGGATCCTTGCGTTCTTGCTCACAACAAATATTGAATCTGCTGTTTTTCTCAGCTCAACTATGTTCTCAACCTTTGATGGTGTAGCATAGACCTCAAGGGGGATGCTCAGAGAGGCTGAGACGCCAGAATCGTCAAGCGGGAGAAGGTTTACTGTGTGAGTTCCAGTAGTAAGTGGTTTGTAGGTTCCATAATACAGGTCCTCTGCAGACTGAACGATGAGGTCTATGTTTGTTCCAGACGGGTCTGTGACTCTTATTCTCCCCTCTACTATCTGACCATCTGGGTCAAAGGCGGTGTAGGCAATGTAGACCTCTCTGTTGACAACGGCAGGATATGGAGCTATGATTGCTGATGTTATGACAGGAACAGATGTTGGTTCTGTGGAGCTTGCTGGAGAGGTGAGGACATAGAGCGTTCTTGTTTCGCTTTTGACTGTATCGATTCCATCAGTCACTGCAACATACCATGTGTGCTGTCCCGCTGTCAGGTTTGTGGTGTAGCTTGTTCCATAGCCCTCAAAAACAAGATTTCCATCAACATAGAGCTTGAAGTATGGGGTGTCGAAGTCAACGTCAGGGTCGGTTCCATTCCAGATAAATTTCACGGTGGATGATCCAAGGTAATCATTGTTGGCGGGTTCCACAAGATTTACTGATGGAAGCTGGTTCTCCACATAGACTCTGAAGGTTTTTGTTGCCGTGGCAGATTGCACATTACCATCATCTGTAACAGTAACACTGCAGTTATAGGTGCCGAGAATTGAGTAGCTGTGAGAGGGATTCTGCAGGGTGCTGTTCGTCCCATCCCCGAAGTCCCACAACCAGCTTACTATGCTGTCCTCCTCAGGGTCTGTAACGGTGGCGGAGAAGGTTATTGACTTCCCCCTCACTGTTCTTATGTCATCTCTTACAATAGAGGGTGGGTTATTGTACCCCATTTCTGCAGTAACATTGTAGGTCACATTCGCTGAAACATTGCCAAGGTAAATGTCGAGATGGGGGAAGCTCCAGTTGTAGTTTGTCCAGGAACTGCCATTGACGGTAACATTCCAGAGCTGATGGTACATATCTGTTGTTGAAAAAACAAGCCTGACACTTGCGTTTGCTGTGTTCTCAACAGGGGTATACTCAAGTGTTTGCCTCTCTACTCCAAGAAGCCTCGTTATGGTTATGTTCACATCATCTGTGTAGGTTGCTCTTATCACCACATCACCACTGCCGTAGGCTGACAGAAATGTAAGATTATTCACCCCAGTTTTGAGCCATGTAAGGTTTAATGGGATTCTACCACTTGACTGCCCGCTGTCGAGTGTTCCGTTATACTCTATAAGATTTCCATTAAGAAGAACACTTGGGTTTGAAGTTGAGAAACTTCTGGTGTGGAAAGATGAAACATCTATGGGGTCGGCGAGCTTAAGAACCTTAATGTCGTCCCACATTTGGTTATTTGTACTATATGCACGTAAACCAAAGTTACCACTTGCGAACTGTGTATCTGTTTCAGTTAGTAGCAAAACGTCATCAACATATATCTTTATCATACTACCGCTTTTCACGATTCTCCAATTGTGCCATGCACCATCATCTGCAAAACTAACACTGCTAATGGTTGTAAAGCTTCCTGCAACATTCTTCATAAGGTATATTATATCATTTTTTGCTTCAAAAAATGCGTAGTAGTAATTAGACACATCCTGCACACAGAAAACTAAACCCACTTGGTTAGCTGCTGTGCCAGTGTATGGGTCCTCCCTTGCCCAAAACTCAAATACTGCATCACTAAAGTTCTGGTTAAACAGTAATACACTTCTTCCCGTTGCACCCCATGCACCAGCAGAAACTAAATGGAAAACATTACTGTTTTTGTTTGCATCAGATATTGTCTCAAACGTCCCATCTGCCGTGTATGTTGCTGAAATTCCACTTTCTGCATCGTCAAAAAACTGAAAAACAATGCTGGCGTTTTTGTATGCACTCTGTGTCGCCAAGCTGTTCCCGTAAGCGATGTTCAACTCACTACTACCACTGCTGATATTTACCCAAATAATAGCACTTTGATTTGCCATAATCCCAGCTCTCAATCCAGAAGTAAAGCTGATCTGTTTGATTGAATACCCTGATGTCATCCCTATCAGCCTGAACAAGTGACCAGAAGTCAGTTACTGTTCCACTGCCTTCAAGTCCTCCTGTAACATTGTGTAACTCCCAGCTTGTTCCATTTATAACCAGCTTATACTGTGCGTATTCAGTCAAAGG